>NZ_JBMVQX010000010.1:0-98155 GCF_050522745.1 Myroides sp. C15-4
TTGAGCCGATGGAGGGACTCGAACCCACGACCTGCTGATTACAAATCAGCTGCTCTAGCCAACTGAGCTACACCGGCGACTCATTTTTCGAGTGCAAATATAACACGCTTTTTCAGTCTTACAACTGATTTCGCGTGTTTTTTTTGCTTTATTTTAATTACAAGTTGTTAATTTTTCCAACTAACTGACCTGCAATGTTTTCTAATTTTAAAAAAACGCCTTTAAAATGAGCTTTTTTATTTTCAACCCCTTTTGCGTTGATGTCAACGATCAATTCGTCGAATCCTGTTAAGGCTTCTTCGATCAAAGCAGCTGTTTCTTCTGTAGGTCCTCCTACTGTCAATTCATGAATATAAATTGCCTCAATGATATCGCCTAATACTTGGTGAACATCTTTTTTTAATCCTCTTACGCTTGCCATAATAATTTATTTAAATTTTAAACAAAAGTACAATTATCTTTACTATATCGGCGGTCTAATCGATATATATTTCTAACAATGTTGCTTGACCAACTGCAACTAGTTTATTTACTGATGCGGGAATTAACACGGTTTCACCTTGTTTAATTCCACATGTCAATTCGTTAATTTGAAGCTCACATGCCCCTTCTGTACACACATAAAGGTAAAAGCGATCTAATGGCTTCGCTATTTGATATCGCTGCGTTAAAGGGATGTAATTGACAGTAAAAAATGGACAAGAAACCAATGGATTGGCATAATCTGCATTTTCAGTATAGGAAAGTGCCACTTGTTTCTTTTCGTAGTTAATGGCTTTTAGTGCCAAATCTACGTGTAGTTCTCTGGTTTGTCCTTCGCTATCGACACGATCCCAATCGTAAACACGATAGGTAATATCTGAAGTTTGTTGAATTTCAGCGAGTAAAACTCCTGCTCCAATGGCGTGAACCGTTCCAGTTTGAATAAAAAAAGCATCTCCTTTTTTTACTGGAATTTCATTTAATATCTCAGGGAGTGTTTTGCTATTCAAGTGCTGCAAATAATCCTCTTGGGTTACCCCTGCTTTAAAGTCTACAACCACTCTTGCCCCAGGATCAGCTTGCATTACATACCACATTTCGGTTTTCCCCAAAGAATTATGTCGCGTTTTTGCTAGTTCATCATTGGGATGTAACTGAATAGAAAGATCCTCTTTGGCATCTAAAAACTTAAATAACAAAGGAAATTGATATCCAAATGTCTGAACGATATAAGAACCTAAGATATCTTCTGGATAGGCTTTAATCAATTCTTCTAAGCTTTGTCCTTTATATGTGCCATTGGAAACTAGGCTGACATTTTCCGGAACATTAGAAATTTCCCAGCTTTCTCCAATTGAATCAGAAATTTGCTGTTTACCTAAAACAGTATGTAATTTCCTTCCCCCCCAAATTCTATCTTTCAGGATGGGTTCAAACATCATTGGATATTGTATAAAACTCATAGGCTTAACTTCTTCCTCATTTCGCAATAGTCCATCAGCGGGATTACTGCCTAAAACAAGACGCAAATGTACAACTTTTAATGGATTCTATGCATGTTAAATCCCCTCCCCTTTAAAAGTTACAAAGTTTCTAGTGGTTTCGTATAAAACAACCTCCAAATCATTGTCTTTTGCAATAAAAGGTCTTAATTTTTGCCAAATCACTACAGCTATATGTTCCGCAGTAGGGATTAGATTTTTGAATTCTATAACATCTAAGTTCAGATTTTTGTGATCAAAAGCCTCTTCAATTTCTGACTTTATTAAATCTGACAGTATTTTTAAGTCCATAACAAACCCAGTTTCTGGGTCAACTTCACCTGTAATATGGACAATCAATTCGTAATTGTGTCCATGAAAATTAGGGTTGTTACATTTGCCAAACACAGCCTGATTCTTCTCGTCAGACCAATCTGGACGATGCAATCGATGTGCGGCATTAAAATGTGCTTTTCGGCTAACTGTTAATCTCATGCTGTTTTAAATTTTATGTGCTTCAATATGCGGGTAAAATTCAGCGAATATAATTTTAAACCAAGCGGTATACATTTGTGGATTGACTTCCATATCCTTTTTTATTGCCTCAATTTCCATCCACTTCCATGCTTCAACCTCTTCTGGATTTATATTAGGATCTTCATTGTAATATCCCACCATCACATGATCAAATTCATGCTCAGTTAATCCGTTGTCAAATGGTGCTTTATAGATAAAATGGAACACCTCTTTCAGGGCTACTTCAAACCCCATTTCCTCGTTTAAACGGCGCTTTCCTGCTTGAATATTCGTTTCTCCTACTCTTTGGTGACTACAACAAGTGTTTGCCCACAACAAAGGTGAATGATACTTCTCCGCTGCGCGTTGTTGAAGCATGATCTCATTTTTATCATTTAAAATAAATACTGAGAATGCTCTGTGCAACAAAGCTTTTTCATGTGCTTCTTGTTTGCCCATGGTACCTACCGGCTCATCTTGTTCATTAACTAAAATCACTTGCTCTTCAATCATACCTAGTGTTACATTTATTTTACTTCCAAAAGTACAAAAAACAAAATAGGAAACCAATGCCAGCATGGAGTTTAAAAATGCTCTGACTCTAGCCCGTATTCACCTTAAAGATATTGGTGCTTTTTACAGTAGACCCAAGCAATTTAGTTATCTTTGACTTTTTATTCGATTCATGGAAAGATTAATCAAACTAATTTGGGATTTTCGAGGTCCTGACGCTGAAAAAATAGCCGAGCACCACGTGATTCACCTGCGTGAATTTGTCGCTATCGAGCAACTCCCTCTAACGATTATGGACAAACAAGTCATCAATGAGGTGCATAGTATTGCGTATCTTGTTGTCAATGATCAACAAATGCGAGAAGTAAGAGATGCTTTAAAACCACATCGCGGTGAACTTTACGAAGTAAAATAAGAATATCCTATGCTATAAAAAAATCCCTTTTGCTGCGCAAAAGGGATTTTTTTATAGTGAATAACGAATTACTTCTTCAGTATTTCCAATGCTTTTTCTAACACTTCATCTTTTTCTTGTATAATTCCTTGTATCGTTGGTTGAACAACAACATCTGGCACAATACCAATACGTTGCGTTTCCGTACCATCAGGATAATAAACACCAATACCCGAAATCGCAGTTCTCAATCCCCCAGGGAGATGGAACTGAGCCATATCTCCATCTGCCCCTGCAGTTGTACTCCCAACAATTGTGGTGTTTTTTCCTGCTTTCAATGCCATAGCCGTATATTCTGCCTGACTTTGAGAATATTCATTAATCAACACGATCACTTTGCCTTTATACGTTTCCGCTTCATTTGGAATTTCCACCAACTGCGTAAAAGTGAATACTCCAGGATTGTTGACATCCGCTACCGTAAATTTAGCAAATGGCGTTGATTCATCCACAAACCACCTTCCTAGGTCAAACGCAACAAAAGCAGAAGGGTAGTTTCGGATATCTATAACTATTCCTTTGGTATCTTTCAATTGCTGTTTTATTTCTAGTATATCTTCGGTTTGAATATTCGCTAAGGTTATATAGCCAATATTGTCATCTAACAATTTGAAACTCCTTTGTTTTTCATCCACTTTATACCAATGATATCGATTTAACTCTTCTTGGGGATACAACACAAGATCCATTTGCTTTGTCTTCCCTGCTTTTTGATAGGTGATCAAGAGGGAAGTATTGGGAGAACACAGGGCATTTTCTGCTATATCCCTCAAGCGAGCAGCCTCATTTGAAGCAGGATAATATGGGCGTAAACGGTTGACCATTGAAGCAATCGTTTCTCCATTAATATGCGTGATCACATCGCCTAAACTTAACTTTGCTGCTTCGGCTAATTCGAGATTATAGTAATCAACAACCACCAATTGATCTTCGACAAAACTCACCTTAAACGGAGCAAAATAATTTCCACGAGCTTCAGCAAATTTATCACCTCCACCCCATAGATTAGCGTGTGTATCTTGAATCTCTCCAATAAGCTGAATAGCTGCAAGTTCGTATTCCAATTCACTTTTCGCTTCCAAAAACACAGGTATATATTCTTTCAATACCTCTTCCCAATTTTTATCTGTTATATGCTTATTTGGAAAAAAATATTCGATCATATTCCAATACTTATACACTGCTAACAGTCTAAAACCACTGTCTGGATAAGGCATGGTAGCGTAGAGGTCCTCATGGTCAAAACGAGGACTTCCCACAAGGTGTTCAAGCGCTATATAATAGTGTTTCTCTTGATTTCTATTCTCATACACTTGCTGCAATTCGCGTTGTAACTCCTGCGACATCCCCAATTGCTTCATCCATGAAAAATCAGGTTGCAATACAGTATCTTTTGTCACAGCTTCACAAGTTCCACAAGGCGCAAGAGTTCCATACTTCCTTATCCATTGCAGGAGAACCCCGTCTCTTTCTTCCTTGCTTTTTACTTTTAAATAAGCGGGAAGCACGCGAAACAACTCATAATCCCAATTGTAATTTCCTTTGGCTACTTCAGGGTGATGGTATTTCAAAAATCCCCATATTTTACCCAACAGTTCTAAATTGGCAACTGTTTCAGTTGTTGGACTGGGTATAGCAATCGCTGATCCTGCATCAAATTCTTTATCTAATTCCGCAGGCAAAGGCGCTCTGACAAAAACTTCAAGGGTAGGATCATCCAATGCTTTTCCATCGATAGTCACTTGCAAATTATCCAACCACATTTTTCCTTTACCCACTAACAGCCCTCCAATATACACTCCCTCTGTCTTTGCGGGATCCAAAGGCAAGGTAATTTCATACTTCTGCCAATCCACAGTTCCCATTACTCCTCTATCGTCCATATTATCAAAGGCCAACATAGGATCAATGCGCATCCACAAGCCTGCAAATCCTTCTGTCACATGTTCTGTTTTGATATAACCAGACAAATGGATACTATCTCCCTTAAAATTCTGAGGCAAGACTAAAGCCAATGCTTTATATCCTGCTTCAGTACCTGTATTTTCAATTACTACGGAATACTTTCCGCTTTGCACGTGAACAGAATCAGCATATATCGCATACTCACTATCCCCCATATCAATCCACTGTATAGGATAGCCTGCTTTAACCTGTTCAAAATCCAAATCTAATTTTTGCCCTTCAAGTTGTTGAGAAAATCCCATCAATGAAAACAAAAAAGCAAGAAGCATAGTTATTATTTTATATAGCAAACTCATACTGTATATTTTTGCTTAAAACTAGCTCTTAAAAAATGAACAAACTTGTAAAAATGGAAACTACTTAAATAGTCAACCAAATATTTTCTGCTTCCAGACTCGTTCTATCAAAAAAATCCTTAGGATTATACCCTGTCAGTTTTTTGAATTCTTTGATTAAATGGGATTGATCAAAAAACAAATGATTATGTGTCAATTGGGTTAATGTTTGATCAGGTTGATCTTGAAAGCTCTGTATGGTATTTCTGAATCGGGCGATTTTTTTATAATCAGAAGCATTCTTTCCTACTCTTTTTTTCAAATACTTGGACACATATTGCCGCGATATTCCAAGGTTTTTTGCGATATCTTCAATAGCATATCCACCATCTAATTGCCTTAAAAGCTCCATCAACAACTGATCTTCTTTTCTTTTAAATCGCTTCAACAAATAATCTTCAATTAGCTCTTTAATACAGGTTGTTTGATTGACAATACGCTCCATATCGCTTTTGAATGTTGTATGCGATTGAAAATCATCAACCATTTCCGAATTAAAACAACCAATATCATCAAAAAACTGCTGTAGTCCAAAGGGTTTAAAATATAAGGTCAATTCCTTTACCTTATCTATATAGTTAATTTCTAGCGGTTGTGTATAATTGTAGGTCAAACTCAAAACCGATTTCCCTTCTGCTTTGGAAATGTATACTTTATTTCCTTCTTGCCGAAACGCAGCATGATGTAAATAAGTCAGTATAAGATAATTCGTTGGAAAGGTTAAATACCTTCTTGGAAAGACTGTATGTTCATCTAAGAGATAATACCCCTCAATATATTCCTTCAGTACAGGACTCACTGGTCTATTAAATTTAAAAGCAATATTCAAAATACAGGTAAAACTATTGATAATTAGACATACATATTTTAGTGGTAGAAACCAGCGAAGTAATAAAACACACTAAAACATTGATTTTAAGCTAAAATATAAAAACAAACGTTATCAATACCTCTATTTTAATTTTTTCAACCGTTCTTCTCTCGTCTCTTTCTCTTATACACTTTCATCTAGATCCATTAAATAAAAAAATCCAGAGAGCGATTGCTCTCTGGATGGTATTTTTCTATATCTCAAGGACTTTTTCTTATGATAAAAATCAGCGGTTAGTTAGCTTCTTTGGTAATAAATTGAATTCGCATTAATCGCAATTCATCCGTATCATATTCACCATCAAACTCTGTCATGGCCGTTTTGATATTATCTGATTCCGAATCCATAAAGTAATCGTAGATTTCTTCCTGTTGATCTTCATCCAATACTTCATCTAACCAATAGTCAATATTCAGTTTTGTTCCAGAATACACGATTTGCTCCATTTCTTTTAATAAGGCATCCATATCGAGTCCTTTAGCTTTGGCAATATCATCCAAAGACAATTTGCGATCAACACTCTGAATAATATACAACTTCAAGGCAGAATTAGCTCCTGTAGATTTGACCACTAAATCATCGGGTCTGATGATGTCGTTTTCCTCCACATAATTTTGAATTACATCGACGAAGTCTTTCCCAAATTTCTTAGCCTTTCCATCGCTTACCCCAATAATATTAGCCATTTCTTCCAATGTAATAGGGTATTTCAAACACATTTCTTCCAACGATGGATCTTGAAAAACTACAAAAGGAGGTACTCCCGCTTTTTTGGCTACTTTTTTGCGCAAATCTTTCAACAGATTAATCAAGACTTGATCAATCACTGCTTCAGCTCTTGGTGCATCGCTTTCTACTAAGGCATCTCCTTCTGTATATTCGTGATCTTCTGTCATCATAAACGAAACAGGATGCTCAATAAAGCGTTCTCCAGCTTCTGTGACTTTTAAAACACCATAGGTTTCAATGTCTTTTTTCAGATAACCAGCAACATTCGCTTGTCTAATCAAGGCTAACCAAAAGCGTTCATCTTGATGCTTACCACTACCAAAAAAGGGCTGAGCATCTGTTTTATTTACTTTTAAAAGAGCATTCAACTTACCTAAAAGTACGAATACAATTTCTTTTGTTTTATATACTTGTTTTGTTTCAGCAATGATCTTCAACACCTGTTGAAGTTCGTCTTTAGCTTCACTTTTTTTCTTCGGATTGCGAACATTGTCATCCATATCCGCCCCTTCTCCGTGTACTTCGTCAAATTCCTCGCCAAAATAATGGAGTAAAAACTTGCGTCTTGACATGGATGTTTCGGCATAGGCCACAACCTCTTGCAACAAGGCAATTCCTATTTCTTGTTCAGCGATAGGTTTTCCTGCCATAAATTTCTCCAGCTTTTCGATATCTTTATACGAGTAATAGGCCAAACAATATCCTTCTCCACCATCTCTACCTGCTCTACCTGTTTCTTGGTAATAGCTTTCAAGTGATTTGGGAATATCGTGATGAATAACATAACGCACATCTGGTTTGTCAATTCCCATTCCAAACGCAATGGTAGCTACTACCACATCGACATCTTCCATCAGGAACATATCTTGGTGTTTAGCTCTTGTCTTTGCATCCAATCCCGCATGATAAGGTACCGCACTAATCCCATTTACTTGGAGTACATTGGCGATTTCCTCTACTTTCTTGCGACTCAAACAGTAGATAACCCCCGATTTTCCTTTGCGTTGTTTGATAAAGCGAATAATATCACTTTCAATGTTTTTTGTTTTGGGTTTTATCTCGTAGTATAGGTTGGGTCTATTAAACGAAGCTTTAAAAACATTGGCATTGGGAATTTCTAAGTTTTTTAAAATATCTTCTTGAACTTTTGGCGTTGCCGTAGCAGTTAAGCCAATAATGGGAATATCACCTAGTTGTCGGATAATATTCCTCAAATTTCTGTATTCGGGTCTAAAATCGTGTCCCCATTCAGAGATACAATGCGCCTCATCAATGGCGACAAATGACAGTTCCACTTCTTGTAAGAAGTTGACATATTCTTCTTTTGTCAATGATTCTGGGGCAACGTATAACAATTTTGTTATGCCTTTTTTAATATCGTCTTTAACCTGATTCACTTCAGTTTTGGTTAAAGAAGAATTTAAAACATGGGCAATTCCTTGCTCTGTTGACAAGCTACGAATAGCGTCTACTTGATTTTTCATCAGGGCAATCAACGGAGAAACAACAATGGCAGTCCCGCCTAAAACCAACGCAGGCAATTGATAGCAAAGTGATTTACCACCACCTGTAGGCATGATCACAAATGTGTTGTGTCCAGAGATTATGCTTTTCACCACGTCTTCTTGGAGACCCTTAAACTGGGAAAAGCCAAAAAATCTCTTTAACTCTTTGTGCAAGTCAATTTCAATTGATTTCATTATTTTTGTATGGTATTTTACATAAATTTGCAGTACCTAAAGATAAACATTTTCTTTGGTGCAATCCTAATATTTAACATTCTCGTCATTTTGAATACATCTACAACTATATTACAACGCGCAAAACAGACTTTACTGTCTGAAAGTGAAAGCATTAAAAAGCTAATTGATTACTTAACTGAAGACTTCACGGTGGCTGTACAAACCCTTTTGGCTTGTAAAGGTCGTGTCGTTGTTACAGGGATTGGTAAAAGTGCGTTAATCGGAAGCAAAATTGTCGCTACCTTCAACTCTACTGGAACACCTGCACTTTTTATGCATGCATCTGAAGCTGTTCACGGCGATTTAGGGTTGCTTCAACCCGATGATTGTGTTATTTGTATCTCTAATAGCGGAAATAGCCCCGAGATCAAAGTACTAACTCCTTTACTCAAGCGTTTTGGCAATACCCTTATTGCTATAACTGCGAATGAAAATTCGTTTCTCGGCAAAAATGCAGACTGTGTTTTACTGTCAAAAGTAGATCGCGAATCAGATCCAAACAATTTAGCACCAATGGACAGTACAACGGCTCAATTAGTTTTAGGCGATGCTTTAGCCGCATGCTTAATTGAATGTAGAAATTTCACAGCCAATGATTTTGCCCTATATCACCCAGGAGGTGCTTTAGGTAAAAAATTACTCTTGTTGGTACAGGATATCCTCAACAGTGAAAATAAACCCATCGTAGCTCCTGATTCATCGATCAAGGATGTTATTGTAGAAATTTCTCAAAAACGCCTAGGCGTAACAGCTGTAATTGATAATAATATCTTAATTGGCATAATTACAGATGGCGATTTACGTAGAATGTTACAAAATAATACTAGCTTTGAAGCCATTCAAGCAAAAGATATTATGAGTATTCATCCCAAAACGATTGAATCCGATCAGTTGGTTTCTAAGGCATTATCGATACTAGAAGACAATTCGATTACCCAATTAATCGTTACTAAACAGGGGGAATACCAAGGTATCATTCATTTACACGACATTTTAAAAGAAGGAATAGTATAACAAATGGCAAAACAGAAAAACTCAGAAAAGGCAATGTCCTTTTTAGACCATTTAGAAGAATTGAGATGGCTTTTAATCCGCGCTTCTGTCTTTATTTTAGGAGGTGGTATCATCGCATTCTTTTTTAGAGATTTCATTTTTAACAAAATAATTTTCGGTCCTAAAAACAGTGATTTTGTAACGTATCAATTCTTTTGTAAAATCGCGCAATACTTTAATTTCGACGATAGTTTTTGTCAACAAGAACTTCCGTTTGAAATTCAAAACAGAACCATGGACGGTCAATTTTCTGTCATGATGTGGACGTGTATAACTGCCGGCTTTATCATTTCAGTGCCCTTTATTTTATGGGAAATTTGGAAATTTATCAGTCCTGCACTATACAAAAAAGAGAAAAAATACGCGAAGCTTTTTATTGTAGTTTCCTCTTTCTTATTCTTTTTAGGGGTGTTATTTGGTTATTATGTTATTACTCCGCTATCCATCAATTTCTTAGTTAACTTACAGGTTAGTGATGTGGTAAAGAATGACATTGATATCAACTCATATATTGGATTAGTCAAAACCACTTCAATCGCCTGTGGTCTAATTTTCGAGCTACCCATCATCATGTATTTTTTATCTGTATTAGGATTGGTGACTCCACAATTCTTGAGAGAATACAGAAAATACGCCATTGTATTAATTTTAATTCTGGCCGCTATTATTACCCCTCCGGATGTGATTAGCCAGATTATAGTATCCATCCCCTTATTAATTCTGTATGAAATTAGTATTTATATCTCTAAATTTGTTCAGAAGAACCCTAAAACAGAAGTTTTAGTACAAAACAAAAAGGACTAGTCATGAAATTAAGAGCAGACAATATTGTCAAGATATACAAGAAGAGAAAAGTCGTAAAAGGTGTTTCTGTTGAAGTAAATCAAGGAGAGATTGTGGGGTTATTAGGCCCTAATGGAGCGGGAAAAACAACTTCATTTTACATGATTGTTGGGTTGGTAAAACCTAACTTAGGTCATATTTATTTAGACAATATGGACATCACCAATTTCCCTATGTATAAACGTGGACAACACGGCATTGGTTATCTAGCGCAAGAGCCTTCCGTATTTAGAAAACTTAGTATTGAAGACAATATTTTAAGTGTACTGCAACTGACCAAGCTTTCTAAACAAGAACAAGTAGCGAAAATGGAATCGCTAATTGCCGAATTCAACCTAGAACACATTCGCACCAATCGTGGAGATTTACTATCAGGGGGGGAACGTCGAAGAACAGAAATTGCCCGTGCCTTGGCAACGGATCCAAAATTTATTTTACTCGATGAGCCTTTTGCTGGAGTTGACCCTGTTGCTGTTGAGGATATTCAACGTATTGTAGCCAAATTAAAAAATAAAAATATTGGTATTTTAATTACCGACCACAATGTACAAGAAACACTCGCTATTACAGACAAAACCTACTTAATGTTTGAAGGAGGTATTTTGAAAGCAGGAATTCCAGAAGAACTTGCCGAAGATGAGATGGTAAGAAAAGTATATTTAGGTCAAAACTTCGAATTACGTAAAAAGAAATTAGATTTTGATTAGAATAAAGATTAAAAAACTAATAGTAGTAGCCTTTTGCTTTTATTTGTAAAATATTGCTACTTTTACTTTTATTCAACTTAACAAAGTTCTATTTTTGCAAAAAAATTAACAATGAAATTAAGAAGCTTATTTGTAGTATTACTTATTTCTACTACTGTTTTTTTCACTTCTTGTGCCTCAAGAGAATCGATGGTTTACTATCAAAATATAGAGGATGTATTAGCCAAGAATAATACCGTAGATCGATTTGAAACGTATCTACAGCCTGACGATTTATTAATGATTATTGTTTCTGCCCAAGATAAAGAGGCGGCTGAACCATTCAATTTAATGAATACCATGCTTACCAATTTGAACAATCCTGCTGGTATGGGATCTGCTCAACAACAGCTTTACTTGGTAGACAATAAGGGTAACATCGAATTTCCTGTTTTGGGTACGATAAACATCAGTGGATTAACTAAAAAACAAGCCATTGATTATCTAACGGCAGAAATTAGCAAGTATATTGTTCGCCCTATCGTCAATATGCGTATCATGAACTACAAAATTACAGTGCAAGGAGAGGTAAATCGACCTGGGATTCATACCGTGGTAAGCGAGCGCTTAACATTATCAGATGCGATAGCTCTTTCTGGAGATTTAACTGTTTATGGAAAAAGAGATAATATTCTTGTCATCCGCGAAGTCGAAGGCAAACGCATCCCTTATCGTGTAGATATGACTAAGGCTGATTTTATGACGTCTCCTTACTACTATTTGAATCAAAATGATATTGTCTATGTTGAACCTAACAAAACAAAAGTAAATTCTTCTGTTGTTGGTCCTAACTTAACGGTGGGTATCTCGGCTTTATCTCTATTAATAACCATAATTTCGATTGCAACTAGATAAAAAAAATGGAAGGAAATTTTGACAATAGCGAAAACGTTAGTGTAAATATTCGCGAAGAACTAGAGAAGTATCTCATCCACTGGAGATGGTTTGTTGTAAGTATATTTCTTACACTTATACTGGGGTTTATCTACCTTCGTTATACAGAAAAAACCTATAAGGTTAATACAACCATTGTAGTTAAAGACGAAAAAAGAGGTGGTGGTATTTCTACCGAACTTTCTGCATTTGCAGATTTAGGTTTATTATCAGGAGGAAAGAGTAATCTTGAAAACGAAACACAGATTTTGTCTTCTCGTACTTTAGCTGAAAGAACCGTACGTCGTTTGCAATTGAATATTTCTTATATCAATGAAGGCCGTTTAATCAATAGTGAGTTATACAACAACAGTCCAATAGATTTTAACTTTATTGAACGCGTTTTCGATTTTGACAACATTACGTATACCTTTTACGTAAAAGATATTACAGAAACTTCATTCACTCTGTTGGACCTAGAGAAGGTAAAGCTAGGAACATTTGAATACAACACGCCTATTGAAACCGTTTTAGGAAAATTAATTGTTACTCGAAATGCGCCAAAACCTGTAGCTACTTTACACAAATTAAAAATAGAAAAAGAGGAAGATAAAGAAGAGATTAACAACATTATTGTTGAAATACAATCTATCGAAAGAGTAACGGATTACTTTGTAAAAAACGTACAAATTGCACCTACAGATAAGTTTTCAAGTATCCTTGACTTATCTTTACTAAGTCCTACTCCCGCTAAAGCTATTGATTATTTGGATAATTTAGTTACCATCTACAATGATGGTGCTATTGCAGACAAGCGTTATATTTCAGAAAAGACATCTGAGTTTATTGATAGTCGCTTAAAACTTATTACAGATGAATTAAGCGATGTAGAGAAAACTGTAGAAGGCTATAAAGCTAGAAATAGCATTACGGATATTCCTACTGAATTAGGTCTATTCTTGCAGAATGCCAATGTATACGACAAACAAATCATTGAAAACGAAACAGAATTAAAAGTAGTTTCGTCTTTAATTGAGTTCTTAAAAAACAGCAAGCAAAACGAGCTTCTACCCAATCTGATTTCATCTGACGCTAACGTAAATACGCAGATTAATCAGTACAATATGGTTGTTTTAGAACGTAATCGAATCAGCACAAGTTCTACTGATTTGAACCCGGCGGTAGTCAAATACGACGATCAAATTGCAGCGTTGAAAGCTTCGGTATCGGGAAGTTTAGTCCGTTTAGAAAGCTCTTTAAAAATCACCAAAAAAGAGTTAGAAGGCAAAGAAAATGAATTGCGTTCTAAATTATCTCAAGTTCCTAGACAAGAACGAGAATTTAGAATTATTGATAGACAACAAAAAGTAAAAGAGGCAATCTACCTTTACTTGTTCCAAAAAAGAGAAGAAACGGCTATTGCATTAGCAGCAACTGATCTTAACGCCAAAGTAATTGATACAGCACAAAGTTCAGAAAAACCAGTTTCGCCTAAAAAGATGATTGTTTTACTGGCAGCTCTTATTTTAGGAGGGTTAATTCCTTTTGTTGTGATATACTTACGTCTATTACTCGATACAAAAGTGAAGAATCGCATCGATATTGAAAATAATACGAATGTACCATTCTTAGGTGATATTCCGCATTCGGATGACAATGAGAACATCATCGATTTATCGAGTCGTTCAAGTTCGGCAGAAGCTTTGCGTATTATACGTACTAACCTAGAATTTATGCTAGGAAATGTACCAGAAGGAAAGGCAAAAACAATTTTCTTAACTTCTACTTTCCCTAAAGAGGGAAAAACATTTACCTCAGTAAATCTAGCTGCTACGATAGCACTCTCAGGAAAACGAACCCTTTTAATTGGTATGGACTTGCGTAATCCTCGATTAGATGATTACTTAACCTTACCATCAAAAGGAGTTTCTGATTACCTCTTGAGAAAAAATGTCGACATTGATCAATTCATTGTTAAAATTGATGGATATGAGAATCTTTTTGCCTTGCCTGCAGGAACGATTCCACCAAATCCAGCTGAATTATTAATGGGGGATGCAATAGGTAATATGTTTACGAAATTAAAGTCCGAGTACGATTATATTATTGTCGATACTGCACCAGTTAGTTTGGTAACGGACACCCTATTAATCAGTAAGTTCTCTGATACATTCATTTATGTAACAAGAGCGAACTACTTAGATAAACGCATGTTAAAACTACCAACGGATTTACACCGTGAAGGTAAATTGAAAAACATGTCTATTATCCTAAATGACACCATTACAATGAAAGGATATGGAGGTTATGGTTACGGTTATGGTTACGGTTATGGTTATGGACATGATGTTCAACAAGATAATCGCCCGTGGTGGAAAAAACTATTAAACTTAAAATAACAAGATAAAACCCAAAGGGCTGACATAGGATTATGTCAGCCCTTTTTTTACCAATATTACTTTTTTAGTCTAACAAAAATAACAATAAAGCAATTTTACTTATGCATATTAGAAACTTAACAATTCTACTGTTATATCACTGAATTAGCACGTTTTTCTCAATGCTTATGATTATATTTGCTTGTATATTACAAAGTTTTAGACTCAACACATACAACAATTATATTGTTATCATTTAAATCTAACAAAAATGACAAAGAATTCTAAAATCCTTTACACGTTTACAGACGAAGCTCCAATGTTAGCTACGTATTCTTTTTTACCGATAGTTCAGGCTTTTGCAAAAACAGCAGGTATTGATGTAGAAACAAGAGATATTTCGTTAGCTGGACGTATTTTAGCTAATTTCCCAGAATTTTTAAAAGACGAGCAAAGAATTGGTGACGCATTAGCTGAACTAGGAGAATTGGCAAAAAGTCCAGAAGCAAACATTATTAAATTACCGAATATTTCTGCTTCTATTCCTCAATTAAACGCAGCTATTAAAGAACTACAAGCACATGGTTTTGCAGTTCCTAATTATCCTGCTGAACCTAAAAACGACGAGGAAAAAACAATTAAAGCTACATACGCTAAAATTTTAGGATCTGCTGTAAATCCAGTATTACGCGAAGGTAACTCTGACCGTAGAGCGCCAAAAGCAGTGAAGAATTACGCAAAGAAACACCCACACAGTATGGGAGCTTGGGCAACTGACTCGCAAACGAGAGTGGCTTCAATGTCAGAAGGTGATTTTTATGGTTCTGAAAAATCAGTTACACTTGCAAAAGATGGAAAATTCAAAATTGAATTCATTGGTGCAGCTGGTACAACAAAATTATTAAAAGACTATGCTTCCCTTTTACAAGGTGAAGTGATCGACTCTACTGTATTAAACTTAACTAAACTAAAAGCATTTGTTTCTGAATGTAAAGAAGAAGCAAAAGCGAAAAATATTCTTTTCTCTACACACTTAAAAGCAACTATGATGAAGGTTTCTGACCCTATCATTTTTGGAGCTGTTGTAGAAGGTTACTTTGCGGATGTTTACGCTAAATACGCTAGTGTATTTGCTGAATTAGGGATTAGTCCAAACAATGGTTTAGGTGATTTATACGCTAAAATTGCAGGACATGCTCAAGAAGCTGAGATTAAGGCAGCTATTGAAGCAGCAATCGAGCAAGGACCAGCAATTGCCATGGTTAACTCCGACAAAGGGATTACAAACTTACACGTACCTTCTGATGTGATTGTTGATGCTTCTATGCCAGCGATGATCCGTACGTCAGGACAAATGTGGAACAAAGCAGGTCAACAACAAGATACTTTAGCAATCATCCCAGATCGTTGTTATGCAGGTGTATATGAAACAGTAATCGAAGACTGCAAAGTGAACGGTGCTTACAACCCAACAACAATGGGATCAGTGCCAAACGTAGGATTAATGGCTCAAAAAGCAGAAGAATACGGTTCACACGATAAAACTTTCCAAGCAGATGCTAAAGGAGTAATCCGCGTTTCTGATGAAAACAATACCGTTTTCTTTGAACAAGCAGTGGAAGCTGGAGATATTTTCAGAATGTGTCAGACGAAAGACGCTCCGATTCAAGACTGGGTTAAACTAGCAGTTAACCGTGCGCGTTTATCAGAAACACCTGCAATCTTCTGGTTAGATGAAAATAGAGCGCATGATAGAGAGTTAATCAAAAAAGTAAACGAATACTTAAAACAATACGATACTACTGGATTAGACATTCGCATCTTAAGTCCAATCGAAGCTACTAAAGTAACCGTTGAACGCATCCGTCAAGGATTAGATACAATTTCAGTAACAGGAAATGTATTGCGCGACTACTTAACCGATTTATTCCCTATCTTAGAAGTAGGTACTTCTGCAAAAATGCTTTCTATCGTTCCTTTGATGAACGGAGGAGGGTTATTCGAAACTGGTGCAGGTGGATCAGCTCCAAAGCACATCGAACAATTCATTGAAGAAGGTTATTTACGTTGGGACTCTTTAGGAGAATTCTTGGCATTAGGTGCTTCATTTGAACACTTAAGTCAAACACAAGATAACGCAAGTGCAATGGTATTAGCTGAAACTTTAGATGAAGCGACGGCTAAATTCTTAGACAATGACAAATCACCAGCTCGTCGTGTAGGCTCTATTGACAACCGCGGATCTCACTTCTACTTAGCTATGTATTGGGCTGAAGCACTAGCTGCTCAAACAAAAGATGCTGGGTTACAAGCTAAATTTGCTCCAATTGCCAAAGCAATGGCTGAGAATGAAGCGAAGATTAATGAAGAATTAATTGGCGCGCAAGGAAAGGCACAGCAAATTGGTGGATACTATCAAACCAACCCTGAAGCTACTGCAAAAGCAATGCGTCCAAGTACTACCTTAAATACAATCATTGATTCTATTGCGTAATCCATACGCATAAGCATAAAAAAAGCCACTATTTTTTACTAGTGGCTTTTTTGTTTCCATAACTCAGCCAGGATGAGTGCACCGAAGCCATTTTTCAGCCTATTAGAAATACATTTTTCTCATTTAAAAACTATAATTACAAAACATAATTAAAATAAATTGGAATTAAAAATAATTTAATTCATATATTTATATGTAATTTTAAATTAAAATCAAATAAAAACCTACTTATTATTTGAATTATATACATATAGTCCGTATCACATGAATTAAAAAACCAACCCCATGAAAAAAAATGTGAAAATTTTGATTGCAAGCCTCCTCCTCTTGAGCATTGGCTGTCAAAAAGAGGAGCAAGAGGAAGTGAGAAATTATGCTGAAGATGCTAGGATATTACAAGATTTTGTAACCATTGACACGCAAAATTTAGCCTACAATTTAAATCTAAATGCTAAAAGTGATTTATTGCAATTAATACCATCCAGCAGTGTGAATCAAGTAGAAACAGTTTCAAATGAACATTTGGATCGGTTTAAGCACGAAATAAATGAGTTAAATTCCTTTATAAAAGATGAGATAAGAAACGGTGCTGCCTATGTTGAGATGTAGACAAATAGCAGTAGCTACTTCAAAGAACTAAATACGGACAGGATTCAGATTCGAAGCTCAAAAGAGAATGTTGCACACACAGATACAAAGCGACAAACTCTATCTCAAATGGGCAGTGTCTTTTTTTATAGAACTGGTGAAATTTCATCTCCTGATTATTTTATAGGAAAGGATCATATCGATGCACAGATTGATATTAATGGGCCAACGAGCAGTATTTCAGCGACGCTATTATGCAGCACAGGAACAAGTCCTCAAGGCTCAACAAGCAACCCTTCCTTACTAGTAATCACCTCGATGACGGGATTTTATTCTGGAAATTTAAATTGGATCAATACTCAATCGGGAAATAATGTTACTTGGGCTTTCCAGGGAAAACTCAACACTTCTGATTTTTCGGTATCTGGTTATACCCGTCTTACAGATTAACACCTATCTATTGCTTCGATAAATAGCTAAATTGATCGCATCTTATTTCTACGTGTTTAAGATTATTAAAAAAAAAGAACTGTTTTTCAACAGTTCTTTTTTACTTTATTATTTCACTCCCAAATAATTACTTGGTGTGATTTGTTTTAACTCGGATTTAATGGCGTCACTTACCAATAAAGTATCGATAAAATTGTGAATAGAATCCCTGTTAATTACAGTATTCGTACGTGTCAAATCTTTTAATGCTTCATAAGGGTTTGGATACCCTTCTCTTCTTAAGATTGTTTGAATTGCTTCTGCTACTACTGCCCAGTTTTTATCTAAATCTTCGGCAAATTTATCTGCGTTTAACAGCAATTTATTCAATCCTTTCAACGTAGATTCAAAGGCAATAATCGTATGTCCCATTGGTACACCAATATTTCGCAATACCGTACTATCCGTTAAATCGCGTTGTAATCTCGACAGGGGAAGTTTAGCTGCTAAATGCTCAAAAATGGCATTGGCAATTCCTAAATTTCCTTCTGAATTTTCAAAATCAATTGGATTTACTTTATGTGGCATAGCTGAAGACCCTATCTCACCTGCTTTAATTTTCTGTTTGAAATAATCCATGGACACATACGTCCAAATATCGCGATCTAAGTCAATTAAAATGGTATTGATACGCTTTAAAGCATCGAAAAAAGCTGCAAAGTGATCGTAATGTTCGATTTGGGTTGTTGGGAAAGAATACTTTAACCCTAAACTCAATTCAACGAAATCCTCTCCAAATTGCTTCCAATCATTTTGAGGATACGCTACATGATGCGCATTGAAGTTTCCTGTTGCACCACCGAACTTAGCGGCAAAAGGAACATTATTCAACAGGCGTAATTGTTCTTCCAAACGCTGTACAAACACGTTAATTTCCTTCCCTAAACGCGTTGGGGAAGCTGGTTGTCCATGTGTTCTTGCCAACATAGGAACATCGCTCCATTCTTGACCTAATTCCTTCAGTTTGTTTACTACAGCTAAAAACAAAGGCATATACACTTCGTGGAATGCTTCTTTCGTCAATAATGGAATAGACGTATTATTGATATCTTGAGAGGTCAATCCAAAATGAATGAACTCTTTGTACTGTTCTAATCCCAAACGGTCAAAAGCATCCTTGATAAAATACTCCACCGCTTTAACATCGTGATTGGTTGTCTTTTCTTTTTCTTTAATCCAAAGTGCATCTTCCGACGTAAAATCTTTGTATAATTTTCGCAATTCTGGAAATAAAGTTGGAGAAATACCACTCAGTTGTGGTAGATTGTATTCGCATAATGCAATAAAATATTCCACTTCAACCAAAACTCTGTATTTGATTAGCGCTTCTTCTGAGAAATACTGTGCTAATGATTGGGTTTTACCTCTATATCGACCGTCAATTGGCGATATAGCATTAAGTTCTGTAAGCATCATTTAGATTGTGTTGTTAAGAAACAAAGATAATATTTTTTTTGTTTTTTGGCTTTTGACTTTTGACTTTTGGCGCAGTCTGTCAACTGTCAACTATATCGCTTTCGACCATTCTTTAATTGCGTCTTTATTCATTTTTACATAGTCGAGGTTATTCGCTTTTTCAGCTAAATCCAGTGCTATTTTTGCTGTAGCTACTGCTCCTACTTTGTCCCCTGCTTTGGCTTGGATTTGCGATTTTAATCGAACAAAATAGTAAGGAACGCGTTCACCTGATTTATCAATGGCGCTATTAATCCAAGATAATGCTTTAGATAAATCTTTACCTGTCAAATAGAAGTACTCTGCTGCTGCGTAGTAATCCACGACTTTAGGCCCTTCAAATGTCTCAGTAATACTTTCCATTGCCAAGTGATCTGTAGGTACTTTAAAACGCACAGGAACAAGGGTTCTTTCCCACATAATTTCCAAATCAGCATAATCAATATTTACATTGTTAATAGCCATGGTAAAGGTTTCAAACTTGCGGTCTAGGTTTTGTACTTTCACTTTGGTAGACAGGGCAATATTTGCCTCGTTCCATTTTTCTGGTAATCCCCAGTTGTTGGTCTCTTTATAGAAAATTACTTCCCACTCCTCTACTTTGGGAATGGTATAGATGGCATAGGATCCTTTTTTCAGTACTTTACCGTCAATTTCAACGTCATTGTTAAACGTTACCACCGTATTCATATTTGCTCCAGTACGCCATAATCTTCCATAGGGTACTAAGTCACCAAATACCAAACGTCCGCGCATATTAGGTCTTGAATAGTCTATCTTGACATCAGTCAACCCAACTACTTGGTGTATTTCAGACTTTGTACTCGTTGGAGGTGTCTGCACCTGTGCCTCTGCACTTGATAGTGCAAACACAGCTAAACTTGTAACAATAAACTTTCGTATCATTTTTAGATGTATTAAATAGTCAACTATACTTTTTTTTCAAGCATACAATGTATCAATTAATCGCCTGATAATGTCTTAAAATAAACAAAAAAAAGCGATTGAAATTTCAATCGCTTTTTTATATGGCTTGGATTATTTTCCTTTTTGGATACCGCCATCCAACCAAGCTTTGTACTCTTCTACATCTGGTGTATAGCCTACAGGCTCAGACAAACGTTGTCCATCTGCATCTAATACGATATAGTAAGGCTGGGCATTGGCATGGTAGTTTTTCATTTGAAAATCGCTCCATTTATTTCCAATTGTCTTGATTTTTTTACCCGTTGTTTCCGAAATATACTGTTCGTTTTCAGGTAATTCTTTTTTGTCATCGACATATAGAGAAATCAAAACTACTTCATTTTTCAATAGTGATAAAATAGCAGGATCTGACCACACATAATCTTCCATTTTACGACAGTTTACACAAGCAAATCCGGTAAAGTCAAGTAAAACGGGTTTATTCACTGATTTAGCATAGGCCATTCCCTGTTCATAATCAGTAAAGGCTACAATATCATGTGCGCCGTATTTTGCTCCTTCAGGCAATATTTCCGCAGTAGAACCGCCACCGCCATTTCCTTTACCCCCTACACCGTAAGGGCTTTCGGAATATGTCATTGGAGGAGGAAATCCAGAAATAATTTTCAATGGTGCTCCCCATAAACCTGGAACTAAATAAATGGTAAACGTCGTTACAAACAACGCCATAAACAGACGTCCTACAGATATACTATCCATTGGGCTATCGTGTGGTAACCTGATTTTTCCAAATAAGTATAAGGCCCAAGCTCCGAAGATTGTAATCCAAATCGCTAAGAATACTTCTCTTTCTAACCAGTGTGCTTGCAATACAAGATCGGCATTAGATAAGAATTTAAAGGCTAAGGCTAACTCTAGGAATCCCAATGACACCTTTACTGTATTTAACCATCCGCCAGAACGTGGCATTGAATTTAACCAGCCTGGGAACATAGCAAATAACATAAATGGAAGTGCTAAGGCCAACGAGAATCCCAACATTCCAACAATAGGTGCAATTCCACCTTTTGAAGCTGCTTCTACTAGTAGTGTACCTACAATAGGTCCTGTGCAAGAAAAAGAGACAATAGCAAGAGCTAATGCCATAAACAAAATTCCAATTATTCCCCCTCGATCTGCTTGTGAATCAACTTTATTCGCCCATGAATTGGGTAGCATAATCTCAAATGCCCCCAAGAAAGACGTTGCAAAAACAACCAATAACAAGAAGAATATAATATTGAAATATACGTTCGTTGACAGTGCGTTGAGTGAATCTGCACCAAAAATTGCCGTTACAATTGTTCCCAATACCACATAAATTAAGATAATGGATAAGCCGTAAATAATAGCATTTTTAATTCCTTTGGCACGTGTTTTACTCTGTTTGGTAAAAAAGCTCACTGTCATTGGAATCATTGGAAACACACAAGGGGTCAATAAAGCCGCAAATCCAGAGAAAAAAGCTAAGATAAAGATGGTAAACAACCCTCTTTTCTCTTCTGTTTTAGGTGCTTTTTCTGTCGAATCATTGGTTTGATCTGCATCGCTTTTTGCAGCGGCAGCTTTCGTTTCATACGCTTCGAAGTTATCTACTTCAGTAACTTGTAAGGTTTTTAAATCATATACAAACAAATTACTTTGGCTGATACAAACGTCTAAACAAACCTGATATCCTAATTCTACTTGAATATTAGGCGTGTCTGCATTCGTTAATTTAATGTCTTGTACCAGTTGAACAGGTCCTACAAAATAGGTTTCATCTACTTCAAAGATGTCGTTATAAACGGTTTTGGTTTGGCTTTCTTTTGCATCACCGACTAGTTCATAATTTCCTTCGATGTTGTTATATAAAAATTCAGTTGGCAGGGGTCCTCCATCAGCTGTATATTGGGAGTACATGTGCCACCCATCTTCGATAATACCATTCCATGTGATGGTATATTCGGTATCGGATTTCTTCTCAATTTTTGTGGTCCACTTCGCAGGATTTTCCATCATCTGCGCTTGAACACTAAAAATAGACACAAAGAAAAATAGCAAATAAGCTAATTTTTTCATACGGTTAATTTAATTTTTAAAACATTAGTAGTTGTATTTCTTACTTTAAATCGTTCATCCATTCGACTTCCAATAATCCATACAATGGTTTCACCAGAGCATAACACCCATAGATTTTCTCTTTCTATTTGGGTCATTTTCTCATCTTTTACATATTTCGAGATCCGCTTTGTTCCCTTCATCCCAAAAGGCACAAAATAATCTCCTTTTTTGGGTCTGCGAATAAGCAGTGGAAACTGCAATTTATCTCGATCGAGATACGCACATAACGGATCCGTTGTCAGTTCAATTTTAGTTCTTTCATAATTTTTTGTTGTTAAGTGTATTGGTTGTTTAATGGTTTGGTTCTCTTGTACGTAATACGAATCTTCTACTAGCTCAACCACTTTACTTTTTGATCGCAACAAGAGGTAGCCTCTATCTTTAATCAAGCAGTAGTGTTCTGCTAGAATTTTCTTTCCTGTTTCTGCTTGGACCAAATCAGCGATATCGCTCCAAGCTTTAAAACCGTAAGGTTCGAGCCATTTGTACAAATAAGCTTTAGGCAAAGACAATTCGCTTAATTCTTTTAATGGGAATAACATATCATCCCCTTGTTTAATCACCACCTTTTCAAACATCATCGCACTCGCATCTTCACTCATCTGATGTGTTTCTTTCAAATAGGTTATTGTTTGTTGAAACGACTGATCCAATTGGTGGTTAATTTCCTTAAAAACAGGCAAGATATTTTTTCTTATCTTATTTCGCAAATATTTTGTTTGCGCATTTGTATAATCTTCACGCCAAACCAGTTGATTTACTTGAGCATATTGTTCAATTTCCTCTCGTGTAAACGCTAGTAAGGGCCGCCGAATATAGTCAAAACGCTCGGGTATCCCCAATAATCCTTCAATTCCGGTTCCCCTAGAAAAATTAATAAAAAAAGTTTCCATTGAATCATCCAAGTGATGTGCTGTCAGTAAAAATTTATACTTTTCACTTGTTATAAGTTCTTCAAACCACTGATACCGTTGTTCTCTTGCTGCTACTTGAATGGATACTTTCTGTTCCGTTGCGTAGTGTTGGGTATCAAATTCTTGCACGAAAGCAGGTACATCTAACTGTGCACACAGGGATTCAACGAATTGTTGATCCAAATTACTGTCTTGTTCTCGCAAGTGAAAATTACAATGGGCTGCAGCAATATCTAGCCCTATACGATGACATAAATGCAGTAAAACGACGCTATCAACTCCACCGCTGACAGCGATTAAAAGTGGGTGCTGGGTTAATTCAGCAAAATTTGATTCAATGTGTTTTTTAAACTTTTTTTCCATGGGTACCTCAACATAGCTAAACCAAAATAGGGTCTAAAAAAGAACTTTTATCCACAATAATTTAGCAAGGTTCAAAAATACCTATTTTTTCACGAAAAACGTGTACAATACATTCATTTCTGTGCATAAAAAAACCACAAATTTGAATTTGTGGTTTTTATCTTATTCTAACTCAAGAGCGGAATTTTGGGAATAGGTTCTCCATTTTTCAATGCAAGCCACCATATCTTGTGGAACTTCGGAGTCAAAGCGAACATATTCTTTTGTAATGGGATGTTCAAAACCTAGCGTTTTAGCGTGTAGCGCTTGTCTTGGCAAGAGCTGAAAACAATTTTCGACAAACTGTTTGTACTTGGTAAAGGTTGTTCCTTTTAGGATTAAATGTCCTCCATAACGTTCATCGTTAAAAAGGGTATGACCAATGTATTTCATGTGTACACGAATCTGATGGGTACGCCCTGTTTCTAATCGACAAGAAACTAAAGTGACATAACCAAAACGCTCCAAAACCTTGTAATGCGTAACGGCCCATTTTCCTTTTTCTTCATCGTTAAAAGCAGCCATTTGCATGCGATCTTTGACATGTCTACCGATATAGCTTTCAATTGTTCCTTGATCTTCCACCACATTACCCCATACCAAAGCAATATATTCTCTTTCTGTTGTTTTTTCAGCAAATTGGCGTTGCAACTCTGTCATCGCCCATTCTGTTTTTGCTATAACAAGTAGCCCACTCGTATCTTTATCGATGCGGTGTACCAATCCTGGGCGTTCACTACTGTTTAAAGGTAAATTATCAAAGTGATAGGCCAATGCATTAACCAAGGTTCCCGTGTAATTTCCATGTCCTGGATGTACGACCAAACCTGGTTCTTTATTCACCACCAACAAGGCATCATCTTCATAGACAATATTCAGCGGAATATTTTCTGGAACAATAATATTTTCAAATGGCGGTTGTTTCATCAATACACGCACAACATCCAACGCTTTTACTTTGTGGTTGGATTTTACGGCTACATCATTAACAAAAATATTTCCATTTGATGCGGCCTGTTGAATCTTATTGCGCGTGGCATTTTCAACTAAGTTCATCAAAAATTTATCTACGCGTAAAGGCGCTTGTCCTTTACCCGCTTCAAATCGAAAATGTTCATACAATTCATCTTCTAAATCATCGAACATTTCATTTACATTCTCTTGCATAAATTACGTTGTCTTAATCAATATCGGGTGCTACATCTAGTTGTTCTGCAGAAAGTCCAGCTTTACCATCCCCTAAAACGAAATCAATCTTAGAGTTCTTCACAACTAAATCTCCTTTTTTTAATTTTTTCCCATTTTGATGAATTTCCAAAACAACATCTTTGCCAATAAAAGTGGCATATGATTTTGTTCCTTCTTTCAATCCCATCGAAACGATTGTAGACCTTGCTTGTCTGTATGTCAATTGCTCTAATTCAGGCAAAATTACTTTACCATAACCCGAAGCGTTAATCTTTACGTAAATTTTTCTATTCTCTTTGACACTTGATCCTGGCATTGGATCTTGTTCTAATACAGTCAAAGGCGGATAGTTTTTATCGTAATCTAACGTATCTAATACCACCATACGCAATTCGTTTTTATCAATCACCTGCTCGGCTTGGAACGTATCCAATTTAATTAAATTAGGCACTTCAATTCGCTGATCGTGATTGGTGGTTATTTTCAACCATTTCAAAAGGCCTACTACACCCACAATGGAGATTACGATGGCCACTGCCAGGGAAATTAAAAAGCTCTTGCTTTTCAAAAATTGAAATAATTTCATACGATAGATTTTTGACAAAGATATAAAATCGAAAAGATTTTTTGTTTCTGTGTTTTGTTATAAATTTGTTTTAAACAATTTTATCCAATTCTTTTAAAAATCTAACTTCAAACATTCTTGGTCTATGAAGCACGTAGCAATAATTATGGGAGGCTATTCGAGTGAATTCGAAATTTCACTAAAAAGTGGTCAAGTCGTATTCGATACTTTGGATCGCACACAGTACACGCCATACAGAATCCATATTTTTCGCGATAAATGGGTCTATGTAGATGAAAACCAAGAGGAATTCCCCATAGATAAAAACGATTTTTCTGTTGTGTATAAGGGACAAAAAATAACTTTTGACGTTGTTTTTAATGCCATACATGGAACACCTGGAGAAGATGGTTTACTTCAAGCGTATTTTGAGCTAATCAAAATGCCTCACACCTCTTGTAATGCCTATCAAGCAGCATTAACAATGAATAAAAGAGATATGCTATCAGTATTGAAACCGTATGGAATTAAAACGGCTATTTCCTATTATTTGAATGAAGGAGATGACATCAACCCTGAAGAAATCATTCAGCGTGTAGGTCTTCCTTGTTTTGTTAAACCCAACCGTTCTGGGTCGAGTTTTGGTATTTCTAAAGCTCATACAACCGAAGAGCTACTTCAGGCGATTGAAGTTGCTTATAAAGAAGACAATGAAATCTTAATTGAGAGTTTTTTAAAGGGTACCGAAGTTTCTGTTGGAGTTATTAATTATCAGGGAGAAGTTATGGTATTGCCTATTACAGAAATTGTCAGCGAGAATGACTTTTTTGATTATGAAGCGAAATACTTAGGAAAATCACAAGAAATAACTCCTGCACGTCTTGACGAGGCAGTCAAAGAAAAGATTGAAGCTATTGCGATCAAAATCTATCGCATTCTAAAAATGGACGGATTTTCGAGAAGTGAATTTATTCTTGTAGATAATACACCTTTTTTACTGGAGATGAATACAGTTCCCGGATTGACAAGAGAAAGTATTTTACCTCAACAAGCTGCAGAAGCGAATATTTCACTGCCAGACTTGTTTGGTAATGCAATTAACTTAGCTTTGCAGAAATAAAGACTCCCAAAGTATGAGAAGAGCAGTTTTACCAGGATCCTTTGATCCAATTACTAATGGGCATTACGACATCATTAAAAGGGCTTTACCCCTCTTTGATGAAATTATCATTGCTATTGGTGTGAATGCGGACAAAAAATATATGTTCAGTTTAGAGGAACGCAAAGTTTTTATTGAAAAAACCTTCGCTGGCGAACCCAAAATAAAAGTAGAAACCTATCAAGGATTGACAACCGATTTTTGTCACCAGAAACAAGCCCAATTTATTTTAAGAGGCTTGAGAAACCCAGCTGACTTCGAATTTGAGAAAGCAATTGCGCATACCAATCGCTTCTTAACCAAGATTGAAACAGTATTTTTACTAACTGCTGCAAGTACGTCTTTTATCAGTTCCAGTATTGTACGCGATGTCATCCGAAATAACGGAGAGTATACCAAACTAGTTCCCGCACCAGTAAGGATCTAATGAACATAAAAAAAGATGCCCATTCAACATGAATGGGCATCTTTTTTATTTATTCACTAAGCAAGCCTGCTTCTTCTACTAAAAGTTTGATGTTTTCATACGAATTGGACATCGCTTCTTTGATCTGTGCTTTGTCAAACCAAACTACTTCTTCGATTCCCTCTTCGGCTTGGCCTTTTAATTCACCTTGATACGATGTAGTCATTTCAAACCAGCTCGTAATTTTCAGTCGGTACTTGCCATTGCGCTTAAAAACGTGATAGGTCTTTGGCAATTTTCTGCCAATCTTTAACTGCCCTACTCCTGTTTCTTCCTCTACTTCACGCATGGCAGTATCTGCAATCTCCTCGTGTTTTTCTATACCGCCTTTGGGCAAATCCCATTTGCCGTTTCTTTTGATAAAAAGAACCTTTCCTTCCTCATTGTACACCACACCACCGCCTGCTTTTTGAACGGGAATTTTTTCTTTTAACCTTTTCATCATTGCTTTTTCATCAGGATGATATAAAAATGCCTTATCAATTTTATTTTGAAAATATTTAATGATAATTTTGTCAATATCAACACTGTCTAACAAGAACAACTGAAAATCGGTTTCTTTCTCAATTTTATCAGTTAGAAACAACGGTTTATCGTTTACAAAAACTTTATACATTTGTATTATGATTTTTACTAAAGAAACAGCTCAACAAACTGCCGAATTACTTCTGCAAATTAACGCAATTAAATTAAATCCCAAAAATCCTTTTACATGGGCTTCTGGATGGAAATCTCCTATTTATTGCGACAACCGTATTACCTTGTCTTATCCAGAGATAAGAAAATACCTAAAAGATGAATTTGCTAAGCACATTGTAGCGAAATATGGCATGCCCGATGTTATTGCTGGTGTAGCCACTGGAGCAATTGGAATTGGGTTATTGGTAGCTGAAGCTTTACAATTGCCTTTCGTTTACGTTCGTCCTGAGCCGAAAAAACACGGAAGACAAAATCAAATTGAAGGGCAACTCGAAGCAGGAAAAAAAGTAGTAGTGATCGAAGATTTGATTAGCACAGGAAAAAGTAGCTTACAAGCTGTTGAAGCCTTAAAAGAAAATGGTGCTGAAATCTTGGGAATGGCTGCTATCTTTACCTATGAATTTCAAGTATCCCAAGACAATTTTGCCCAAGCAGGTGTAGAATTAACCACCTTGAGCAACTATACATCTCTACTAGAAAATGCAGTAAAACAAAATTACATTTCTGCTTCTGATCTAGAAACACTACAAGAATGGAGAGTTAATCCGTCAGAATGGAATCAATAATTAAAGAAATAAGATATGCAATTAGAAAGTCCAAAAGTAAAAGTAGCGCAATCGGCTGAATATATATTTAACGCCTTATCAGATGTAAAAAACTTTGAAAAGTTAATGCCTGAGTCAATTGCTAAATTTGAAGTAACTGGAGATGATTCGTTCATTTTCGCTTTGAAAGGAATGCCTGAAATCAAATTAAAGAAAAAAGAGGCAACGCCACATACTACAATTGTTTTAGGTGCTGCTAGTGATAAATTACCGTTTACCTTAACGGGAAACATCGCTGCAATAGACGCTAACAATACAGAAATTCAACTTCAGTTCGAAGGTAATTTCAACCCAATGATGGCAATGATGGTTAAAGGACCGATTGGCAAATTCATTGAAGCTTTAGCTGGCAATATGAATAAATTATAAAAAAAAAGAGCTTGTTAATCAAGCTCTTTTTTTTATTTCAATTCTACTGTGTATTCTAAAATTCGAGGATTGTCAATAATCTCTGACATTTTAAATGTTTTAACAAAAGACTTTCCATCCTGTGAAATCAAAGCATCCTGATAGGATACGGATTTGATAGGTTGGTCAAAATTCACTTTAATCTTATACGTAAACATCGCAGCCATCTGTCCCATTTCTCCCAATGAATTTTTTAATTCTCCCGCTTTTATCTCTACTTTGCGGTTGAATGATTTTTTCTTCATTTCAAAAGTAGATGCTTTTACGAAGGCTGGTGCCTCCATTTTTTTTCCATTACTCTCTCCTAAAGCACTCAATTGATCGAGGTTTTTCAAGGAAGTATTCAAATCATTCGCATTTTTACCCATCACTTTTAAGGCAATATTCCCTACTGAATCATTCATCATTACACGCATACGAATGTTTTCAGTCTTCTTCAATAAATCGGGATTTGCCTTTAAAATACTATCTTTCTTTTTCTCTGGATTTTTACTTTCTAATAAGCTGATATCCAGCAATTGCTCTACCGACAATTCTTCTCCATTAATTAAATCCAATGCTTTTTTCACATCCCCTGAGGTTGCACTTGCCGTTGGCATCGTTTGAAGCAGTTCGGAAAAATCCATATCCATGGCATAGGTGATATTTCCTTCTTTTTTTACGGTTACTTCTTCTGTTGTTACGCAAGACTGTAACATAAAGCCCATGGCTATTGCTAACCCAATTAACTTTTTCATGTTGAACTATTTTTATACAAAAATAGACAAAACTTATCAACAGCAATACCTGAACTTACAATTCTACCTTCTTCCATTTTATTTTTGAATAAAAAAATAAAAACACAGTATTCCTTGCTTTACTAAAAAACTTTTTGCAAAATTTGCATTCGAAAATGTTTAACTCATAAAAACGAAGAAAAAATGTTTGTATTAAATTATACTTCAGTCTTGTTTACACCAGCACAATGTGCAGGGGTGTATCTTCGTGGTACTTCTTTGTAGTAAAAATCAATTACTTTTATATATGAAAAGCCCGAAGATGTAAATTCGGGCTTTTTTTTTGTTTATTCCGGACCCTTTACAAAAAACCCGAATTGACGTGTTGGCCAAACACCAACAACCACTTTCATGCGACTCAATCGCTAAGAATTAACACGCGTATTGGGTGGCTATTATTGTCAATTAAACAACATATCATGGGAAGGAAACTTTCGGGAAAAGACCTTATTCAATTGGGTTTTCCTCAAAATAATACAATCAATATTGCACTAGGTACCATTAGCCGTTATAAGAAAAAAGAGAATAAAGACGCGGTACTACGAGAGGCAAAACAAGTGTTACAATCCCCTGAAACCTATTTAGGAGATGGGATTTGGGGTAAAGTAGCCGAAAGTATTGTCAAACAAGTAGAAGTAAAACGACGCGAATTGACACATACACGTGCACCTTTTTCAATTTTTGGAGAAGATGCAATCGATGAACAAACAAAATACCAATTATTCACTGCCCTGAAATTACCTGTGGCAGAAGCAGGTGCTTTAATGCCTGATGCACACTACGGATATGGACTGCCAATTGGTGGAGTCTTAGCAACTAACAACGCGGTTATCCCTTATGGAGTTGGTGTAGATATCGGCTGTCGCATGAGTTTATCGGTATTTAATTTACCTGCTAGTTTTCTCAAAGGCAAAGATCATCAGCTCCTGAATATACTATCGGATCACACCAAATTTGGCATGTATGAAACACACGCGAACAAAGTAGATCACGAAATATTCTACCGCAGCGAGTTTCAGGATATTCCTTTTGTGAAAGGACTTTTAGATAAAGCGTATAAACAATTGGGTACCTCAGGTGGTGGCAATCACTTTGTAGAGATTGGTATTGTGCACTTGGCGGAGACAAAACCCGAATGGAAATTAGTCCCTGGAGATTACGTCGCGGTTTTATCGCATAGTGGCTCAAGGGGGTTGGGTGCAAATATTGCCAAACACTATACCTATTTGGCAACCAAACAATGTCCTCTACCGAGTAATGCGCAGCATTTAGCTTGGTTGGATCTCAATACACACGATGGACAAGAATATTGGCTGGCGATGAACTTAGCGGGAGACTATGCCAAAGCTTGTCACGATGATATACACCGTCGAATAGCCAAAGCCTTGGGTAAACAAATTGCGTTTACCATTGAGAATCACCACAATTTTGCCTGGAAGGAAATCATACAGGGCAAAGAGCTCATTGTTCATCGAAAAGGAGCAACACCTGCTGCCGCAGGTCAATTGGGCATTATTCCTGGATCGATGACAACACCAGGTTTTATTGTCGAGGGCTTGGGTAATGACGCCAGTTTAAATTCGGCTTCTCATGGCGCAGGCCGATTACATTCGAGAAATGTTTGCAAGAATAAATTCACTAAAAGCGACATAAAAACCGCATTAAAAACTGCAGGTGTACAGCTCATTGGCGGAAGTGTGGATGAGGCACCTATGGCGTATAAAGATATTCGTGCCGTCATGCTTGCACAAGAGGATTTAGTAAAAACGCTAGGCATGTTTACACCTAAATTAGTACGAATGGATAAGTAAAAGGGAAAGGACAATACAACTAACCTTAGAAAGAGGTTAGACAAGATCATAGTTTAATAAAAAAGGGAGCTTCTAGCTCCCTTTTTTATTGTATTTCTGCACTTAACCCTGCATCTAGTAATTGCAGGCATTGTGGTTTTAATTTTTTAAACTCACCAGTCTTTACTGTACATTTACCCGTATAATGCACTAAAATAGCACATTGCTCCGCTTGTTCAGCTGTGTGGTCACATACTTTAATTAAGGTATCAATCACGTGATCAAAGGTATTTACATCATCATTGTACAAGATAATCTCACTTTGACCATTTAGTAACGCTGATACATCAATTTTTTCTTCTACTATTTCCTTTGTACCCATACTATCAAAATTTTAATACGATGATTAACGCTTTTTAAACTTCAAAGATACCCAATTATTTCTTTCCAATTGATTTTCAAAGGTTAAACCTTTTTCTTCTGCAGCTTTTTTAATGCTTGCAATATCTTCTGTATAGAATCCACTAAAATAGATCTCCGCATTTTCTTTCATTGTTTGACTATACGCATCCATATCATTCAATAAAATATTGCGGTTGATATTGGCTAATACTACATCGTATTTTGGAGTTTTAGACAAAATAGAGGCATCTCCCTCAAACACTTCAATATTGGTACAAGCATTACGCGTTGCATTTTCAATTGAGTTCAAATAACACCAATTGTCGATATCTACAGCATCCACTTGTGTAGCACCGCGCATCGAAGCTAAAATTGCCAAAATTGCCGTTCCACATCCCATATCCAACACCACTTTATCTTGCATCTCATTGTTTAGAATTTGACGAACCATCATGTAGGTTGTTTCGTGGTGTCCCGTTCCAAAACTCATTTTAGGTTCTATCACGATATCGTACTTCGCTTTCGTTTTTTCGTGAAAAGGCGCTCGAATATAGCAAACACCATCGACGTCAATTGGATTGAAGTTTTTCTCCCATTCCTCATTCCAATTCACTTGTTCAATTTCTTCTTTGCGATACGTAATAGTAAATTGGTCGGATTGTAAAATAAAGATATCCTCTAAAATATCCTCTGTCCATAAATCTTGCTGTACATACGCACTTACACCAATTGCTGTTTCTTCAAAGCTTTCAAAAGCCTTTTCGCCTAACTCTGCGATAAGAATCTCTACACCAGGCACTAATGGCTCTACTGTAAAATGATATCCTATATATGACATACTGTTTTCTTTACTATCTTTAATTAACCATTTAATAACATTGTCCTTACATTACAATAACAACGATCTAAATGCAGAAACAAAACTAATCTTATTTTTGCAATCTCAACACACGAACACATGAAAAAGATCTATTTATTAATATTGACGTTACTTTCGTTTAACGCAATAGCACAGAAAATTGAGACCAAAAACAACGATGTTAAATTGGCTCAACTACCTTACTACAATTTTGGTAAAGGGGTTGGAATTACATCTGCTGACAGTATTTTCCAATTGAACTTGCGATTCCGCATGCAAAACCGACTAACCTTCATGGAAAATGAAGGAGAAAAAACAAAATATGAAGGGGAAATCAGACGTTTGCGTTTGCGCTTTGATGGGTATGTTGGAAATCCTAAATTTTTGTATGTGATTCAATTGTCTTTTGCCCCAAAAGATATGGGAAAAACAGTAGAAGGTGAATCAGTAAACATCATTCGCGATGCGGCGATGACCTATCGACCAAACGAGAACTGGAGTTTCATTTTTGGACAAACCAAGTTACCAGGTAATAGACAGCGCATCAACTCTTCTGGAGCATTACAGCTAACAGATCGCTCAATTAACAACTCTAAATTTAATATTGATCGCGATTTTGGTTTACAAGCGTACTACCACCAGGAGCGAAAAGACAAATTTGGCTATGTCATTAAAACAGCTGTTTCTACCGGTCGCGGACGAAACTTCCAAGGGTCAGAGAGTGATAGTTATGCCTTAACAGGTCGAGTAGAATTATTCCCAATGGGAAGTTTTAAAAATAACGGGGCTTATTTCGAAGGAGATATTGCCCGTGAAAGTACACCCAAGCTGATGCTAGCGGGGACCTTTTCTCACAACAACAATGCGGAGAACTCCCAAGGACAAACGGGAAATGCACTTTTTGAAACAAGAAACCTCAATTCTTTTATGGCTGATGCTATCCTAAAATACGACGGATGGGCAGGAATGGTTTCGTTTATGAACCGAAATGTGGATGATGCTATAACCTATCAAACGGACTTGGATGGAAAAAAACACAACAGCTATGTGTATGCTGGACATGGAATGGACTATCAATTGAGTTATATTTTTCCAAGTAACTACGAATTAATTGGACGCGTATCTACCCAAAAAATGAAAACTCAATTATATGAACAATTAAATCTACCTAATACCACACAATATACCGTAGGCGTAACCAAATATTTATGGGAACACGCATTTAAACTCCAAGCAGAATTTTCCTATGATAAGCTCAATTTCTATCAAGGACCAAGCAAAAACAATTGGTATTTTAGAATGCAATTTGAAATCGGAATCTAATTTTTAGGATTATTATTCAAATTCCACTATTTATATTGTAAAAAAACAAGGCTTACTCAAATAAATTGACAATTAATTGTAATACTTTATTTTTTTTCTATATATTTATAAGTATATCAATCTTAACAAATTAGCTATGAGCAGATTATTTTATTATTTCAGCATCATACTTGTTGGAGTTAGCGCAATGAGTTGTAAAGATAAATCAACAACAACTCCAGCTGAAGTAGAAACGAGTACTCCTGTAGATCAAGTAAAAATTGATTCAGCTATTGAAGAATATGAATTAATGGCACAAGAAACTGTCGATAAATTAAATGAGGCAGTTCAACGTGAAAAATTAACTTCTGTAGAAGACATTATGCGATTTTATGCTCCTGAAGATAAAGGCGCTGAAGGAAAATACACCTATGATATGACCGTTTTACAAATGTCCAATTCAACAACTACTTTAGTTACTTTAATTGAAGACGGCATGAACGACGATTCAATACGTGCGAAAAAAGTAGTTATGAACATCTCCGAAAAAGATGGAAAATTGGTCGTGACAAAAATAAAACAAAGTTATAAATGTTGGGAAGGAAGAGGACATAGCGATTGGAATTCAAGCTATTGTAATTAAAATAAAAAAGTCGTGCAATGCACGACTTTTTTATTTCTCCTATTTATTATTCTGCTTTCGCTTGTTCTTCGTCTCTTTTCGCAATATTCATATTTGGAAATTTCTTTTGAATAGATTGCAAAGCAAACTCATTAATCTCATTCATTGCTTCTGGTGAAGGTAATTTTAATGTTTCTGCATTGTGTTTTAAAACCTCTTCTAATAAGATTTGCGTTCTTAATAATTGAAAGTTTAAATCGATTAATTCTCCTGCTACGTCGATATCTCCTAATTTCATCTTACTGTAATTAAATTAAAATTCTGTTTTTATTTCAATCAAATTTAACAAAGTATTTCTAATTTTTACTACAAAAGATTTTATTCTTTAAAATAATAATTCAGTGGTTGTCGCAAATTATAACGTGAAGCCATTACTTCGCCATAGGCACCTGCTGAGCGAATAGCGAGCAAATCTCCTCTTTTTAAGGGGGGTAACTGAATATTTTTACCAAAACAATCACTGCTTTCGCAAATCGGACCAACTACTTCATACTGTACTGTTTTCTCCAGTGTCACTTCAGTTGCTGTTAGACTATCAATCTTGTGATACGCTTGATATAGCGCTGGACGCAATAATTCGGTCATACCTGCATCCAAAATAGCGAAGTTTTTATTCACCCCATTTTTAATGTACAATACTCGACTGAGTAAACTGCCGCAATTCGCCACTAGCGAACGCCCTAGTTCAAAATGGACCTGTTGCCCTTTTTCAGGCGTTAGAAATTGATTGAAAATAGCAAAATACGAAGCAAAATCGACAATAGGTTCTGTATCAGGTTGTGTATAATTAATACCTACTCCACCACCAACATTTAAGATGGGAACGATATAGCCTCTCGCAATAAACCAAGCGTTCCATTCGTTTACCTTCAGGCATAAACGCTTGAATACCGTCCAATCTGTGATTTGAGATCCCACGTGAAAATGCAAGCCCACCAAGGTTAAGCCACTTGCTGCTGTGTGAATAAATGACAAACAAGCCTCTAGTTCATGCATGAGAATTCCAAATTTATTCTCGTCTAGTCCGGTTGTAATATAATGATGAGTTTGAGCATCAATATTGGGATTGATACGCAAAGCAACACGCGCTTCTAGTTGCATTTCTCGCGCAAGATTTCCGATCACTTTTAATTCTTCTAATGATTCAACATTAAAAGCTAAAATACCGTGTTTTAAAGCGGTTTGAATTTCGCGATCAGTCTTTCCAACTCCAGCAAATACGATTTCACTCGCTTGAAATCCATGGGCTACTGCTTGCTCTATTTCCAATCCACTCACGCAATCTGCACCAATACCACAAGCGCTAATTTCTTGGAGAATCCTCGGATTGAAATTAGCTTTCACTGCATAGTGGATATGATAGCCCCAGCGATCTGCTTGTGCTTTAGCCGTAGTAATCGTTTCGCGCAATAAAGGTAAATCGTAGTAATACAAAGGCGTTTCCTCTTGTTGTATTTGTTCTAATATCGTTGTTGAAATCATACTTGTCTCTTTAAAATAAACGGTGATGTAAAGCGCGTAAGGCTTCGATTTTATAAGCGGAAGGAAGAAGTAACGAAATATTGTGTTCACTTCCTCCATAGGAGATCATGCGAATCGGAATGTGTTTCACCGCTTCGGAAACAACGGTTGCATACCCTTTGTTATTGCGTTTGAAATCTCCAACAACACAAACAATAGATTGATTTCCATCCACTTCTACACTGCCAAAATGATTTAATTCGCCTATAATTTCACTCAAATAGGTCGTATTATCAATTGTTAAAGACACGGCTACTTCGGAGGTTGTAATCATGTCGATTGGCGTTTTATAGCGCTCAAAAACTTCAAAAACACGTCTTAAAAACCCGTAGGCAAGCAACATTCGAGAGGAATAAATGCGAATAGCGGTAATCTGATCTTTTGCTGCTACTGCCACAATTTCATCTGCGTGATTAAAACCCGAAGAAATAAGTGTGCCTGGAGCATTGCTATTCAGTGTATCGAGTAAACGAACGGGAATATTGGCTTTTTGAGCAGGGAAGACGCTTTGGGGATGTAAAATTTTTGCGCCAAAATAGGCCAATTCAGCGGCTTCGTCAAAACTCAATTGAGCGATCGGTTTGGTATCAGATACATAGCGAGGATCGTTGTTGTGAAAACCATCAATATCCGTCCAAATTTGAATTTCCTCCACGCTTAAAGCGGCGCCAATCAAAGAAGCCGTATAATCAGATCCACCACGTCTTAAGTTGTCCACTTCTCCAAAAGCATTTCTGCAAATAAATCCTTGAGTAATAAATACCGTATCCGATACAAAAGGAGCCATCAACTGTTCTACTTGCTGTTTCAAATACACTAAATCAGGTTCATTGTTTTCATCCATGCGCATAAAGTCCAAAGCAGGAAGCAAGACTGATGCAATATCTTTTTCTTTCAAATACTGATGAAATAAAGTGGTTGATAACAATTCTCCTTGTGCTAAAACGAGACGTTCTTCAGCAGGAGTAAATAGATCATCACCTAAAGCAATCAACAAATTAAAATGATGGTATAATAGCTGTTTCCCTTCCAATTTTCCTTTTTCTGTTTGAAACAACTCACAGACAAAATCTTCGTATTGCGTCGCTAATACTTGGATAAGCTCCCGGGCTTGGCGTACTTCGCCTTGAGCATACTGTCTAGCAATCTCAACCAACGTATTCGTTGTTCCTGCAACAGCAGAAAGAACTATAATATGCTTATCTGTGACCTGGGACTGAATAATGGGCCATAACTTTTCAAATCGCGCCGGACTTCCTACAGAAGTCCCTCCAAACTTTAAAACTTTCATCGTATTATTTTTATAAAAAAAGGGGCTTGTCGTGATGACAAACCCCTTGTTATTTTATTCGATTATAAAAAAAAGGACTTCTCTCACGACAATTGACGTAAGCTAAACTTCTTTCCTTTTTTTATCATACTAGTGTACATACTCACTTTTCTTATTACACCACAAATATATTTATTTTATACTTTCAATTATTTTCATTACATTATAATTAACATACTGTTAGTTTACTATTAACAAACACTATTAACTAGCTCGACTAACTAATAACAGCTGTAGGTACTTATTCTACGAAATGAGCTCCTAAACTAAACTTGTGTGTAACTATATTCAAACCTGGCTCAAAAAGCAAACTCGGATTTGAAGTAATTGAACAAATCAACGTTTTGAGTTTTTAATTTTTATACTAGAAGCAGGAATAGCAAAAAGAATAATAGTTTATATTTGCCTATCCTTTTAAAGGGAATAAAAGAGGGTAATCCCCATCTTTTTTCTTACTTTGCAAGACTAGACAAACAAACTATGCGCGCTTTACAGTCCTTAAATAAATATTTCTTCAAGTATAAATATCACTTTTTAACTGGTGTAATTATTACTATCGTTGCCCAAATCTTTACCCTATACACGCCAAAATTAGTGGGAGACTCCATTCGTATTCTGGAACAACTAACTGCTTTTGACAAAGAAAAGGTAACGGAACTCTTGTTATCCAACATTTTTTGGATTTTAGTTACCACGCTTATTGCGGGTTTTTTGACATTTTTAATGCGTCAGACCTTGATTGTCATGTCACGTCATATCGAATTTGACCTTAAAAATGATGTTTTTAAACACTATGAGATTTTAACACAAAGTTTTTACAAGCAAAATCGCACGGGGGATTTGATGAATCGAATCAGTGAAGATGTTGGAAAGGTCAGACAGTACGTAGGTCCTGCGGTGATGTATTCGATCAATACCCTTATTCGCTTTGCTGTTGTGTTGACACAGATGTATATTATTTCGCCTCAACTGACATTTTACTCCCTATTGCCGTTGCCGTTGTTGGGTTATTTTATTTTTAAACTCAGTAAACAAATCAACGAACGCAGTTTAATTTTTCAACAAAACTTATCGGTTTTATCCACATTTACACAAGAGATTTTCTCGGGAATGCGTGTGATTAAAGCCTATGCTATAGAGAACAAAAAAGTAGCCGAATTCGAAGAGTTAACAGCGAGTAGTAAAGAAAAATCGCTAAAACTAGCCAAAACAGGAGCTTTAATTGGTCCATTGATGATTTTATTAATTGGGATGAGTAATTTAATTGTCATCACCATAGGTTCTATCCTCTACTTCAACGGAAAACTACCCGATATAGGGGTTATTGCCCAATTTATTCTCTACATCAATATGTTGACTTGGCCTGTTGCTTCACTAGGCTGGATTTCGTCTATGATTCAGGAAGCAGAAGCATCTCAAAAGCGAATCAATGAGTTTTTGGATGTAAAACCTGAGATTTACAATACGAATCCTAATCCAACGGAAATCCATGGAAATTTGGTTTTTGATCGCGTTTCTTTCACCTATCCCGATACGGGAATTATCGCCTTGCAGGACGTTTCTTTTTCTTTAAAACAAGGAGAAACCCTCGCAATATTAGGCAAAACGGGATCAGGAAAGAGTACGTTACTTTCGCTCATTAGTCGCATGTACAACATCGACAACGGGCAGATCCTCTTGGACGGAACGCCTATTGAAGACTGTAATCTACGAGATTTAAGACGCAATGTAGCCGTTGTACCACAGGATTCGTTTTTATTTTCTGATACCATCAGCAATAATATTCGCTTTGGAAAAGAAGATGCTACTATCGAAGAAATTAAAGAGGCTGCGAAAAAAGCAGTTGTCCATCACAATATTGAACAATTCGAACACGGGTATGAAACGGTACTTGGCGAACGAGGATTAACCCTATCTGGGGGGCAAAAACAACGCGTTTCTATTGCCAGAGCGCTCATTAAAGATGCACCTATTCTCTTATTAGACGATGCATTATCCGCTGTGGATACAGAAACAGAAGAGCGCATCCTCAAACATTTAGAACAACACAGCAAACACATTACGACCCTCATTGTGACCCATCGAGTTTCGTCTGCCAAGAACGCAGATCAAATTATTGTTTTGGACCAAGGGCGTATCATTCAGGCAGGTACACACGATACTTTGATCGCTCAAGAAGGATATTATGCTGAGTTACATGAAAAACAATTGAAAGAAAAAGAAATAGTGTAAAAAGTTGGTTTATTAGGATTTTTTTTAGACTTTTGAAAGCTATATATACAAATCAATTAATTGATAGAAGGATTATGAGAGATAACGAAATGTTAGAAAAAGAAGAGATTTTCTCAAAAGTACTGAGAGCGGGTAGAAGAACTTATTTCTTTGATGTAAGAGCTACTAAGGCAGATGATTACTACATAACCGTAACTGAAAGTAAAAAATTCACAGAAGACGATGGATCTTTTCACTTCAAAAAACACAAAATCTACTTATACAAAGAAGATTTCACAGCATTTAAAGATATCTTAGATGAAATGACCGAATATGTAGTGAACCACAAAGGAGAAGAAGTAATTTCTGAAAGACATCAAAAAGATTTCAAAAAAGAATATCCAAAAGAAGAGTCAGATTCTTTAAATAATTTCACAGATGTAGAATTTGATGATATTTAATCGACTCAACTACAACAAATAATATAAAGTTCAACTCAAAGAGTTGAACTTTTTTTTTATCTTTGTACGCACAAGGGCAATGATGTCTGCCTCGAACCGCCTTAGTTGCTGATGACGTCTAGTATACTATAGTTTTTATAATCTATACCAGATCGTTATGAGTACCTATAAAAAAACAAAAAACTTTCTTTTTCACCATCCAAGTAAACCGTTTCTTTGGTTGTTCTTGAGTGTGGTAGTTGGTGGTTTAATCGGCACATCTTCTGCTATTTTCCTATCTATTCTCGAATACGTTACGACTAAGCGCCTGGAACATCCACTAATACGCTTAGGGTTGCCTTTGGGTGGTTTATTTGTTGGTGTCTTGTATCATTATCTTGGTGGTAGTGCCAACAAGGGAAACAATTTACTCATCCAAGAATACCATCAACCTGCTGAAAGAATTCCCTTTAAGATGGCTCCCCTTGTATTAATTGGTACATGGGTTACACATCTATTTGGTGGTTCAGCAGGAAGAGAGGGAACAGCCGTTCAAATGGGTGGCGCTATAGCCGATCAATTTACACGTCTTTTTAAACTTGGAGCAAGTGATCGTCAAGCGCTTTTACTGATGGGAATTTCAGGTGGTTTTGCTTCCGTATTTGGTACTCCCCTTGCAGGAACGCTTTTTGCCATAGAATTAATGGTGGTCGGTAGAAACCAATACAACCACATTCTCCCCCTATTTACTACAGCTATGGTTTCACACTTTGTTTGTCTCGCTTGGGGAATCAATCATACAGTCTATACGGTTGATCTTGTCCCTTCCTTAGCGCTACTAACGATAATCAAAATCAGTTTTGCTGGCGTACTATTTGGGCTTACTGCGATTCTATTTGTCAAGTCAACTGATACGGTCGCTCACTTCGCAAGTAAATTGATCCCCTACCCTCCGCTACGTCCATTTGTAGGTGGATTAGCTTTTCTTGGGCTATTCTACCTCATACAAGATTCCCGCTTTTTAGGTTTAGGAATTGAAACCCTTGTCGATTCCTTCACACATTCGCAATCGTATTCGGTTTTTTTGCTTAAAATTCTCTTTACAGCACTCACCCTAGGTACGGGATTTAAAGGAGGTGAAGTTACCCCACTCTTTTTCATTGGAGCAACCTTGGGGAGTTTTTTGGCGATCTACTTACAATTGCCAATTAGTTTTGTTGCGAGCTTGGGCTTTGTTGCCGTATTCGCTGGAGCAACCAAAACACCCTTAGCTTGTATTTTCATGGCTGGTGAATTGTTTGGCAGTGAAGTACTTATCTATGCTGCTTTGGCATGCTTATTCGCTTACCTAATCAGTGGCAAACACAGTATCTACAAATTTCAATTATACCTATAAAACACGCTATCTGTCCACGTTTATAGTAAAAAAAAATAACAAAGATTACATTTTAGCTAGTAGTTCGGAAAAATATATAAAAAATATTCACTCAACCCTGATAAAATTATCATATTAGCATTTTTATAGCCTAATCTTATCAAAATAATAATTATAAAAATCTTTTAAATTCAAAATCTTTACTACCTTTGCTTTCGATAGAAGTGATTTTATTTACAAACAAAAAAGCGAGTAATCACGACCTATTCACCCTATTTTTAAACCATTAACATTACAAACTAGACAACAAAAAGATTGCACTAAATTTTAGATTTATGTTTCACAAAAAGTTTTTTAATCGATTTACATTTGGCCAATTGACCATAGCATTAGTTGTGATATACGTATTGTACGCCGTTACAACTTTCGCGCTTTATCAATCAACAGCTAGTATTGTCAATCTCGTAATCTCAGGAATTCTAACATATTTGACGATCTATGATTTACTTCAAAATAAACATACGATTCGTAAAAACTACCCCTTATTTGCCCGTTTTAGATATATGTTTGAATCGATTCGTCCAGAAATGCGTCAGTACTTTTGGGAGGGAGAATTAGATGGTAAACCATTTAACCGTCGTGAGCGTTCTATTGTTTATCAACGAGCAAAAAATGAGAAACAAACTGTTTCATTTGGTATGCAAGACGATGCAAATCGCATTGGCTACGAATGGGCAGCCCACTCTGTTTATCCAAAACACGTAACAGATACAAACTTCAGAACATTAATTGGTGGAGAAGATTGTAAACAACCTTATAGCGCGAGTATTTACAACATTAGTGCGATGAGTTACGGTGCTTTGAGTAAAAAAGCGATTACTGCTTTAAATGAAGGAGCTAAAATTGGTGGATTTGCACACAACACAGGTGAAGGAGGAATTAGTCAATACCACCGTTCAGGAGGGGATTTAATTTGGCAAATTGGTACAGGATACTTTGGTTGTCGTGATGAAAAAGGATTTTTCAGCGACTCTTTGTTTGAAGAACGCGCGAATTATCCTGAGGTAAAAATGATCGAATTAAAACTTTCGCAAGGAGCAAAACCTGGACATGGTGGATTGTTACCTGCAGAAAAAAATACAGTTGAGATTGCAGCAATTAGAAGTATTACTCCACATACAACGGTTCACTCGCCGTCAGGGCATACTGCTTTTTCTAATCCAATAGAATTAGTTCAGTTCTTAGCTAAATTGAGAGTATTATCTAACGGGAAACCTGTTGGATTTAAAATCTGTATTGGGCGTAAAGATGAGTTTTTAGCAATCGTTGACGCTATGAAACAAACCGGTATCACACCAGATTTCATCACTATTGATGGGGCTGAAGGAGGAACGGGAGCTGCTCCATTAGAGTTTATTGACTATATGGGTATGGCATTAAACGATGCTTTAGTGTTTGCAAACAAAACATTAATCGAAAATGGCTTACGAGGTAAAATAAGACTTTTAGCGTCAGGTAGAATTATTTCTGCTTTTGACATTGCTAAAACAATGGCGTTGGGTGCTGATGCATGTTATAGTGCACGTGGAATGATGTTTGCTTTGGGTTGTATTCAAGCGTTACAATGTGATAGTGGTCACTGTCCAGTAGGTATTGCTACACAAGACGAAACCCTATACAAAGCATTAGACGTTACAGACAAGAGAATGCGTGTGGCGAACTTCCACAAGAACACCATGAAAGCTTTAGGAGAATTTATCAGTGCTGTAGGATATGAAAAACCTAGTGAAATTGATCCTAGAACCTTCCATAAACGCGTGGATCACGGGGTTACTAAGAGTTTCCAAGAAATGTACTTTGGCGAATTAGATACACGTAAAAAAGCGTAATCTTTACCAACTTATCGAAATAAAAAAAAGGTCAGCAATTGCTGACCTTTTTCTTTCCCAAAAAAAACACTCATTCAATTAGGTTAGCATCTCAATGAGTGTCCAAAACAATTAAAACAAAAAATTTATTTACAGACTAAAACGTCATCTCTTGTCTTACAAAATCAGGCGACAAGGTTAGCTCATCGCCTGAGCACAATTTAAAACTGATAAAACTACTGTGCGTGTCACTTATTCTTCTCTTCCACTGTATCGCTTTGAACGGCTGCACAATGCTAAAGCAAAGAATTCGGTCAAAACTGTAGCTGGTAAATGCATGTATAGTAGCGTCATTTAAACATCGTTATAGGCGTATGTATGATCTATTTTTACTCCATAGGTCTTTTACTTCTTTCTCTTATTCCTCCCTCGTAATTCGCCTTATTCGCATGGATAAAAGTCTATTCTTTTCTGTGCTACGCACCTCAAGAAACTAAAAGTGAGTTCTCCTTGTATTGGGTAAACTCAAGCCTATTCAACTATTTTGATCGTTTAAACAACAATAAATAAAGAACGTCTTATTTCTTTTAGAACTAGGTCCTAAAACAAATTCTTAAGCAAAGTAAAACATTCTGTTAAAAAAGACACTATATTTGGGGTGGACATCGCAGTGGACAATGGGGTGGACATCCATAATTTTAACTTTTATTTTTATTTATGAAAAAACTCCTGTATTTTCTGCTACTGATTTCCCTGTTCTCCTGTTCTCATTCAACAGAACATACATCGAATCAAATCAACCTTTTTTTAACGGATTTGAACAAAATAGATGACTTGATTAAACTAGAGGAAGTGCTTGCTTCAAAATCGGCCAAAGCCTATGATTTGAATAAAAATATATACAATGTCATCGCAAAAATTAAACGCGGACAAATAAAAGCAAAAGAACTCGGCGCCTTTAACGAACAAACCACCTTGCTGTTTAAAGAAGTGGAGGAACAATTAAAAATTATTAACTTTCCCGATTTAACTCATTGGGCCTATACACAAATTGGCTTTTATTACTACACTTACAACCACTATGTAGAATCGGCAAATTACTATAGTGAAGTCGCCTTTGTCATGGATAATCACCCCGAACAAATCACCATCCAATCTACTGATATTTACCGCAAAATTGGTTATTTCTACGGAACCATTGGCAAATACAAGAAGGCAATTACCTATTTGACCAAAGCCCTTCAACTCACTACAAAAGACAATATAAACTATACGAGTTTACTCAATGCTATTGGTAATTTTGCCATTAAAGACAAACAAGAAGCACTAGCTTATCCCTACTTGATTCAAGCAAAAAACTTATCAGAAAGTCAAGGCGATCTCTTGCGTTATGCCAAAGTATTAGGCGATCTGGCTATGATCGAAAACAACAAGCAAAACTGGGAAAAAGCAATCAATTATTTAGAAGAAGACATTGCGATCTCCAAAAAAGTTGACGACAAAAAAAACACCATGTTTGCCTTGCTCTCGCTTGCTGAAGTATATTGGGATAAAAACGATATTGCCTTGGCAAAGAAAGCAGCTTTAGAAGCTTTTACTTATACACAAAGTCTCAACTACGTCAAAGGTTTTGAATACGAAATTATGAGTCTTCTCCTCGAAATTTCGATTGTCGAGAAAGACGAAAGACGCGAACTACTGTATCGAAGAAACTTGACTACCTTACACGAATACATCAATGAAACCGAAGGGGAAAAAGCGATTGATCAGATTAACTGGGATGCAGAAATTGAATTGATCAATTTGCAAATTGAAGCACAGCGTTACCACTATGAAAAAATCAACTACCAACGCTTGTTGTTTTTGTCTCTTTCTTTCTCCTTGGGTTGCATTTTAGTATTTGTGTATCGCGTCTACCGCAAACAATTGTCCAAGCAAGCCTCCATGTATGAGTCTAACATCTTAAAAATCGAACAGGAAATGGCAGAATCCGAGAAGAGGTGGCAAGACACCAATCACTCCTTGGATTCGTATAAAGACTATCTAGCAGAAAAAACTAAGCAGATTAATATCCTTGAGGTTGAATTAAACAAGTTGAAAGACTCGACCAGTGTCAAGTCTCAAACAGAACGAATGAAACTGGAGCAAACCATTTCTTCCCACTTAATGACGGACGAGAGTTGGTACATCTTTAAAAAGACCTTTCAAACCGAACAACCCGAATATTTTGATAATCTAATGGAGCAATTTCCAGAATTAACGGATTCAAACCTTCGCGTTATTTTGTTGCAAAAATTAAACTTAACCAACCAAGAAACGGCAAACATCTTGGGTATTACAATTGAGGCGGTAAAAAAGACCAAACAGCGATTAAAGAAAAAATATAGCGATACTTATGATCAATTATTTTCTTGATACCAAAAAGGTTTAGTCATAAGACGAACTCCGATGGCGCTGATTTTCATTTCTAACGCACGGATTCAAATCCGCGCGATCGGGATTTACTTTATTTACTGTTTACTATCTTTTTACAATCATTCTTGCTATTCACAAGCTACATGAATCAACTACAAACCTACATCAGTCGAAATTAACCTGCAATCCCCCCTCTTCCCTTATATGAAAAAAAGCTCAAATGGCTTTATTTGTCTCTATATAAAAAACACAAACAACTGTTATTCAATTACTTATTTTGTTCAATTTTAGTTTTGTTTGGGTCTTCTTCGGTAAATATGCGTGTTTACGGGGGATTAGCCCCTATTTACCGAAGGTGACTCGAACATGACTCGAACAAAACCCAACCTTTTGTCAATTTACTGCAAGAAACTAAACACTTCTTTTTCGTCTAAATTCATGTAAAAACAAAACGCTTTGTCCGATGGTGGCAATCCGTATCTTTATCTATCCATCCAACTGTTGTGAGCGGTATGAAATAGGCACTATGAATATCCGTTGCTTTGTATTTTGTTGACATTGTTCGATAGATTTAAACAACTAGTTTTACCGCACGATTAAAAATCCGCGCGATCGGGTCTACGCGATCAGGACAAACAATGAAAAAACCCCGCCTTTTTTAGACGGGGTTTTGTTTTTTAGGCTGTTTAGACACCCTCTTTTATATTTTATTCAAAGGGTAAATTATCCAGGTCTACATTTCCACCAGACAAAATAATCCCTACTTTTTTACCTTCAAACAATTGGCGTTCTTTAATTAAAACGGCGAGAGCCACTGCACTACTTGGTTCAACTACAATCTTCATGCGTTGCCAAATTAAGCGCATCGCACTGACGATTTCATTCTCTCGAACGCGAATAATCGCCTTGACCCCTTCTTGAATAATAGGAAAGTTGACATCACCTAGTTGTGTACGCAAACCATCGGCAATGGTGTCTACAGCTAAATTAGATTCAATTTTTCCACTTTCTAAGGAACGGAACGCATCGTCTACTTCATAAGGCTCACCGGCATAAACCTCAATACCCTCTTTACCAAAGGCTTTGGCAGCCAAAATAGTACCGGCCAACAAACCACCACCACCAACAGGAACAATAAGTGCATCCAAATCAGGTTCTGCTTCTAGTAACTCTTTTGTGGCAGTACTATTTCCGATAATCACATGCATTTCATTGGAGGGATGAATAAAAGTCGCACCAGTTTCATCCATCACCTGATTGCACACCCGCTCTCTAGATTCCATTGTCGGTGCACATTCTACAATTTCACCTCCATACATCACCACGGCGTCTTTTTTGACAATTGGTGCATTAAAAGGCATGACGATATAACATTTGATCTGAAAGGTACGAGCGGCAAGCGCAAGCGCCTGTGCAAAATTGCCAGAAGAATGGGTTACTACCCCTTTGGCTTTTTGCTCTGCTGTTAAGTGCAAAATAGCATTGGTTGCTCCGCGCATTTTAAATGCTCCTGCTCGTTGAAAGTTTTCACATTTAAAATACAAATCACTCCCTAAAAAATTTTCAATATGCCCCGATTCCATGATCGGCGTATGATGAATATAGGGTTTTATCTTTTCGTAACACGTATTGATTTTCTCTTTCATAACTAAAATTAACCTGGGATAAAAAACTCCCAAACTTTTTACAGTTTGGGAGTCTCTATGTATTACTTAACGTCCATTAATTCAACATCAAAAACAAGAATTGCATTTGGTGGAATAACACCTCCTGCACCTCTTTCACCATATCCTAAATACGATGGAATTACGAAACGAGCTTTATCACCAACTCTTAATAGTGCGATTCCTTCGTCCCATCCTTCGATTACATGTCCCATTCCCAATGGAAATTCGATTGGTTTTTTGCGTTTGTATGAATTGTCAAACTCTGTTCCGTTGTCTAATGCACCTTTGTAGTGTACAGCTACTGTTTTTCCTTTTTCTGCTTTTGCTCCTGATCCATTTACGATCATTTGGTAACGCAATCCGCTAGCTGTACGCTCAAAACCAGCGGCTACTTTTTCTAGCGCTTCTTCTGCTGCTTTTTTCTGCTCTTCTACTCTTTTTTCTCTTGCTCCTTCAAATACTCTGAAAGATTCTACTGCATTCCATTGTTGTGCTGCATCCCCAACGCGTACGATTTCAAGTGATTCGATTACGTCATCTTGTCCAATTGCATCAACAACATCTTGTCCGCTAATTACACGTCCAAAAACGGTGTGTTTTCCGTCCAACCAAGGGGTTGCTACATGCGTAATGAAGAACTGAGAACCGTTTGTCCCAGGACCTGCATTAGCCATGGATAGTACACCAGGACCGTCGTGTTTTAAACTTGCGTCAAACTCATCATCAAAAGTATACCCTGGTCCACCAGAACCAATACCTTGAGGACATCCTCCTTGAATCATAAAATCAGGTATCACTCGATGAAATTTTAATCCATCATAATACGGTTTTCCTTGTGGACGTGCCGAATTTTCTAATTTTCCTTCCGCTAATGCAACAAAGTTACCTACTGTTCCAGGTGTTTTATCTTCCGTTAGTTTAACTAAAATTTCGCCTTTTGACGTATTAAATTTTGCGTAAATACCGTTTTCCATTCTTCTTATATTATTAATGTTTACTACTTTTTTTTTCTTGGCTCTCAGGTAAATTAGAAATGACAAAAAGGCTAATACCATGCCACCTAGGCACACCCCTACCCAGCCAAAATAATTCCACAAATATAAACCAAAAGCCGAGCCAAATGCTGTTCCAAGGAAACTAAATGACATATAGACAGTATTTAGTCGATTACGCGCTTCGGGCAATAAGGAATAAATTCGCGTTTGATTGGAGACATGAATGGTTTGTAGCCCCAAATCAATGAGGATTATACCGATAATGATCCCAACAATTGACGTTGCCGAGAAGGCAAAAACGACAAAGCTCAAAAATGTCATGCTAATTCCATACAAAATTAATTTTTGCGCGCCACCAGCACCTCCAACTTTTCCTACTAAAGGAGCTGCAAAAGCACCACAAGCACCAATCAGACCAAAAGATCCAATCAAGGCACTATCATAACCAAAGGGTTGGTTGTGTAAAAGCAAGACCATTGTGGTCCAAAACGCACCAAATTGAGCAAAAGCTAAACTGGTAATCCAGGTTGCTTCACGCAATACAGGTTGTTCTTTAATCAACTTAAACAGCGATCCATAGAGGCTAGAAAGCGTACCTTGATAGGTCGGTTTATTAATGGGAAGCCTAAATTGAATGAAGATTACTAACAGGATACAAATGGCAGTAGCAATCCAAAACATTCCGCGCCATCCCAACCATACGCCCACAAATCCGCTTAACGTACGAGAAAATAGAATCCCGATTAACAATCCACTAACGACAGTTCCGATTACCTTTCCTCTTTGTTCTTCTGAAGCTAAACTGGCAGCCATAGGCAAGACCAATTGGGGTACAATAGAGGTTGCCCCTAAGACAAAGCTAATCACTTGCAACCAAAAGAAATTTTCAACACTGGCGGTAAGTCCCAAAGCGACGATCGCACAAAGGGTTGTCAGGGTGATTTGTTTCTTTCGCTCCAACATATCCCCTAAGGGAATCATCAGAAACATGCCGATGGCATATCCTGCTTGTGTGAGGTAGGTCAGTGTACCCGCATCCGATTCTGATACGTTAAACTCCTCGGCAATTAAGGGAATTAAAGGTTGACAATAATATAAATTGGCAACAATTAACCCCGTAACTGCTGCCATAAACAATACATTTGCTTTGGATAAACTCATAGAGACAAAGGTAAAACATCTGTATTGTACAAGACAACCCTTAGACCTGATTTCTACAAGAAATAAATAATTTACCCCTATTTTTTTGTACCTGCATTTTCCGAAGAACTTGGAGCAAGATGGATATAACCGTTGGATTATATTCAATAGGATTGTACCTTTGTGCAAATTTTTTTTAAGATGCGCATAGATATCATTTCCGTTATTCCTGAGTTAATCGAGAGTCCCTTCCAAGCTTCTATCCTCAAACGAGCGATCAGCAAAGGACTAGTCGAAGTACACTTTCACAATTTACGCGATTACAGCACGAATAAACACAAAAACGTTGATGATTATCAGTTTGGTGGTGGTGCAGGTATGGTTATGAGTATTGAGCCAATTGATCGCTGTATCAGCGCATTGAAAGCTGAACGCGAATACGATGAGATTATTTATATGTCGCCAGACGGAGAAACTTTAAATCAAACGATGGCCAACTCCATGTCGCTATTAAAGAACATCATTATTCTATGTGGTCATTACAAAGGCGTAGATCAGCGTGTTCGCGATCACTTTATTACAAAAGAAATATCGATTGGCGATTACGTCTTATCAGGAGGAGAATTGGGTGCTGCTATTTTGTGTGATGCATTGATTCGTTTGATTCCCGGTGTGCTAAATGATGAAACTTCTGCTTTGACTGATAGTTTTCAGGACAATCTACTCGCTCCACCGATTTACACCAGACCTTCAGAATACAAAGGATGGAAAGTTCCTGATGTATTGTTGAGTGGGAATTTTGCAGCTATCGACAAATGGAGAGAAGACATGGCGTATGAACATACAAAAAACAGGAGACCTGATTTATTAGAAGACAAAAATAAATAAGTCTAAGTTTCTAATTTTGAATTCGTTTCCTTATTTATAACCGCTATTACCTATCAGATTCAGGTTATACGACCAAGTAAAAGACAATCATCCAATTATTTAGCCTAAAAATTAGGATTATTTTATTGGTTTTTTATATATTTGCACTCGCTTTAAACTAACCTCTGGCGAGGTCCGTGTATGTTGGTTTAAATTAATTAATTATTTTTTTCAGAAATGGCAGATTTAATGAAATTCGTTCAAGACGAATTAGTTGCAAAAAAAGACTTCCCAGCATTTAAAGCTGGAGACACTATTACAGTGTACTACGAAATTAAAGAGGGTGACAAAAAAAGAACACAGTTCTTTAAAGGAGTAGTGATCCAAAGAAGAGGTACAGGTGCTACTGAGACTTTTACTATCCGTAAAATGTCTGGTAACGTTGGTGTAGAGCGTATCTTCCCAATCAACATGCCTGCTTTAGAAAAAATTGAATTAAATCAAAGAGGTAAAGTTCGTAGAGCTCGTATTTTCTACTTCAGAGAACTTACTGGTAAAAAAGCAAGAATCAAAGAAAGAAGAGGATAATCCAATTTCTGAGACGCATAAAAAAAGGAAAGCGACAATGCTTTCCTTTTTTTTATGGAATAAAATCAATAAAAAAGGATCCGAGAGGATCCTTTTTTATTAAATAGCTTTTCTATTGTCATACGAGCGGGTATCGATTAATTTATAGTAAGGGTCAATTCCAACTTCCGTTGGTTTCTCGTCCACAATAATCGTAAAATCGTTCTCAATATCAGTAATTTTTACTTTTTGCAGGTAGAGTACTTGCTCTTTGCTCTTTGCTTCTTTTGATTGGGCAAAAACACCTACCTCAACATAATCTGCCAAAGGAAGCGATTCGATCTTTGACTTTTTATCAGCAGTGAATGCCAATGGTTGTTCTCCTTGATCTGCATAATGCTTATCTCCCGTATCTCCTGCTCTATATTTGCTGACATACGCTTTGATTTTCACTTCGTATTTTCCATCTGGCAGTTCCTTTGTTTCTACTTGATCGACGTAATTATCATAGAGTGTTATGGTTTCAAACATATCTTTAACCATATACTGTAATGAATCTGGTGTTGCTGCTTTGATGTCTTCGACCAATTCAGCTGAAATCGTATAAGGGGCTTCTTGGAAAGCTACTTTTTTGACATAGTCTTTCAATACTCCATTTAATACGGTGTCACCTAAATAATCACTTAGAGTATAAAACACTAAGGATCCTTTATTATAGTGAATGTACTGTTGATTTTCGTTATACATCAACGGTTTTTCTTTTTTTCGCTCTCTTGAACGTCCTCCTAAATACCCATCTAAAGCATCTTTTAAGAAGCGTTGCATTTGTCCTTTTCCGTATTCTTTTTCCAATACTTTCAACGAGCTGTATTCAGATAAACTTTCTGACAGCATTGTAGCACCTTGCACATTGGCTCCAATCACTTGATGTGCCCACCACTGATGCGCTACCTCATGTGCCGTTACGGAAAACGGGTAATCTACAGCATTTTCATCCGTATCATCTACCTTAGCAACAAAACCGATGGTTTCAGAAAAAGGAATGGTGTTGGCAAACGACTGGGCAAACGTTCCCATTGTTAAAGGAAACTCGATAATGCGGACTTGTTTGTGTTGGTATGGACTAAAGGCATTCGAGTAATAATCCAACGATTTTTTAACACTGGAAATCATGCGATCAATATTATACTCGTGTCCTTTGTGGTAGTAAATCTCAATGTTAATTCCCTGCCATTTATCGCGTTTCACTTCATAACGTGCGGAATTATACGCATAGAAATTCAACATTTTTTGATCCATCTTATAGTGGAAATAACGGCGATTCCCTTCCGTCCATTCTTTTTGCAAATAACCTGGTGCAATGGCAATTTGATCTGCTGAAGTACTTACTGTGGTTTCAAATTGAATCCAATCAGCATCATTGCTAATGTATGTATTTTGCAAAGCGCGTTGGTCTGTTTGTTCCGCCATACGCTCTTTAGGAGGTAAATCGTATTTTTTTCGGATTTCATCATCGCTAATTTCACCTCGATCAGCATACCCTAAAGAAGGAAAAGAACTGCTGTTTAAGAATGTTCCGTTATTTAACACAGGTGATTGTGATCGGATAGCCGTATTAGGTTTGTTCTCTACAACAAATTCCATCATTCTCATTTCTCCTTTTTGCATGGGTTGGTTGAAGCGATAAAAACTAAATCCCAAAATAGTATCCGTTGACAAGAAAGTGGCTCCTTCTACAACTATCGTATTTTTATACTCAGGCCTAAAAGCAACCAAAAGTGTATCTAAGACTTGTTGCGTCTTATTTTCTAAAATATAGGTTCCCCTTGCTTGAAAATCATTGCGTTCGGGATGTAGGTCTAAATCTATCTTTACATCTACAATGCGTGGTTGTGCTAAATTTTGATATTTTTTATATGTTTTTTCATAGTCTACTTGGAGGAGTTCCTCGTCTTTTGATGAATGAAACACATTTAATACTGTATTTTCATAGTACAAATACGCACCTAAGCTGATAAAAGTGGCAAAGCAAAGGATTGTGGGTACCACTACAATCGCTTTGGATCGTTTTTTCGCATAATAGAAACGCTCTTTGAATCCACTAAATACCCCTCTTCTCCAAAACAATAGCGTTAATCCACTAATCCCTGCTACAAATAACAACCAATAGAGCGCGAAGATAATAAATCGACCGAATTTGGCACTTGATCCAAAGCCATCCATGTCAGAATACGTAGGCGTAGGGATCGAATTAAAGAAGAAAATAGGCTGTTCAATTCCAATGGAGCCGATAGCAGGCCATCCCATTTGCAAAACGAGTAAAGCAAAGAAACCAACGATATAGTTCTTAAAGAACGTTTGTACAGCTAATGCCATCAAGGCCCAAATAATAAATTCAATCCAACCGTATCCCAATAAACTCTGCAAGTACAAACCAATTTCGAACTGAAAATAGCCATTGTAGATTTGAATTCCGATACTCGTCAAGATAATCACGAAGAACAGCATCAACTGCATAACCAACAAGGCGAAAAACTTAGAGGTAAACAACACCCAATTAGAGATTGCAGTTGAATCTACCAATAAATTCATGCGTGTATTTTCTCCTCTATGTACAAGTAGTCCTGCCCCTAAGAAGGTCATCATCAAAATAAAGAAGGTAAAGGTGGCCCCTGGGATCATTAGCATTTGACGGGTCAAAGGATATGTTGGTGTACCATACATCATCATAGAAAAACTAGCCACCAAGATCATAAACATAATTCCTACACCAATGAGAATCCAAAACACGCGATTGCGCGCCAAAAATTTAAAGTCCATTTTAGCAAAGGCCAAAACATTGCTCCAACTTGTTTTTAGTGAAAAATCGTAGTTTACTTTTGGCAGCTCAATCTTAAAGATTCCACCAAAATTATTTTTAACCAAACGCTCACCTTTATCTTTTCTTTTCCATGAAAAAGTAGCAGGTTGTTGGGCGAATTTGAATACACTTCCCAAAACGATCAATGAGGCTAGCGAAACACCTAACCACAACAAACGATTGATGATATAGTATTTTTCTAGTGGCAAATTACGGGTATTCATTTCTTCTATACTCCAATACTGTGTATAGTAATGTAGGGCTTGCCCGCCGTTAGGATCGAGTAAAGCACCTAATTCTCTATAGTCTACATCTGCAGCAACACTATTGACGATTCCCTGTAGGATCATAATGATAATAATCGTTACGAATCCTGCATAAATACTACGGCTAAGGGTTACAACAGTAAAAATTATCGCCCCCATAAAGAGCATATTGGGAATTAAATTAAAGAGGTAGACCTGAATATAATTCCACCATAAATTGGGTCCTAGCAACTCAGGGGTTGCCCAAGGCACAAGGGTTGCCAAATAGCTACCGATCCCCATCATCACACTGATTGACAGCGTAACGAGAAAAGAACTGGTAAATTTACCTGTTAAATACTGCCATTTGGAAAACGGATACGAATAGAGAATATGGTGTACATTGTATTTATAATCACGGTAGATTGACATACCTATAATAGACGGAAATAAAAAATACAGCAGCATATTGAACGAGTTCAACATGGAATTGAGCAGATAGGCAGAATTCATTTGCAACAGCGAAGCGGAGGTATTTCGAACGGCATCAAAAACCCCAATGGTCGACATCATCGAAAAGAAGCTCATTGCAAAAAAGATCGCTAGGTATAGATAAAACACCCAGCTCTTAAACCAGCGTTTAAGTTCAAAAGTAAAAACTGTTCCGAACATCTTTTAATCGTTTTTTAATGCAACAAAATAAACATCTTCTAGCGTTGGTTTCACTAATTCAAAACCTTCATTTGCTAATGAATCCGTCGCATGAACGCGAATTTTAAGGCGGTTCTCTTGGTTGTATTTTCCAGATAAAACACACAATTGTTGGTATTGCTCCAAGTCTTCTCTATTGATCTCTTTCATCCAAACTTGTCCTTCTAATTTTTGTTCTGCTTCTTTGGGCGTACTTCTTTCCAAGAGATGTCCACCATTAAGAATGGCCATTTCGTGACATAGTTCATTGACATCATCGACAATATGCGTTGAGAAAATCACAATGTTGTTTGTGCCAATTTCGCGCAATACGTTCAAGAAGCGATGGCGTTCTGCGGGATCTAATCCTGCAGTAGGCTCGTCAACGATGATTAACTTCGGATCGTTCAACAACAATTGAGCAATTCCAAATCGCTGTTTCATTCCACCAGAGTAACCACTTACACTTTTGCGTCTCACCTCGTATAAATTGGTCACCTCCAACACACGAGTCACAATTTCACGTCGTTGTGCGGCATTGGATATTCCTTTCAAGCGAGCAAAATAATCCAATAAATCCAGCGCAGACATATTGGGATACACGCCAAAGTCTTGTGGTAAGTACCCTAATACCTTTCTAAATTCATTTTGTTGTTCTAGAATATTGATATCTCCGAATCGGATTGTTCCTGTATCTGGTTTTTGTAAGGTAGCTATTGTTCGCATCAAAGTTGACTTTCCCGCACCATTCGGACCTAAAAGGCCAAACATACCGGGTTCAATTTCAATCGATAAATCATCCAATGCCTTTACCCCATTTTTATAGGTCTTACTTAAATTTTCAATAACTAATTTCATACTTCTATTTTTTGATTTACTCTATAAGTATACGATTTTCTTTATTTGTTACATAAATAGTGTAGATTATGGTATTTGATATAAAAATCCGTTACTTTTTCACGTTTTATACGCATTATTTTCTTGTATAAACTATAGCTTACCTTGTAATTTACGTCAATTAAAACATTATTTTTGCTGTACTTTTTAGCACTATGATGATATCATCTTACTTTTCGTATAAAACACTCAAGGAGATTAACTTTAAAAATGAGATTCTCGCAGGCTTAACTGTAGCAATGACGATGATTCCCGAATCCTTATCTTTTGCGATTTTGGCGGGACTAAGTCCACTAACGGGTTTGTATGCAGCATTTTTAATGGGCCTCATTACGGCTATTTTTGGTGGAAGACCGGGTATGGTTTCTGGAGGTGCGGGAGCAACAGTTGTCGTTCTAATTGCCCTAGCTTCCCTTCATGGCGTAGAATACCTCTTTGCTGCAGTAATTGTTGCGGGTATTATTCAATTTTTAGTGGGAGTATGTAAATTAGGACGATTTGTTCGGCTTATTCCTCAGCCTGTCATGTACGGTTTTTTAAATGGCTTAGCTGTTATTATCTTTATGGCTCAAGTCACTCAATTCCAAATCACTACGCCTAATTCAACCACGTGGTTAACGGGAACATCGCTTTATCTCATGTTGGGATTAACGGCTTTAACTATTGCTATTGTTTGGTTATTTCCCAAATGGACAAAAAAAGTTCCCTCCTCCTTAGTCGCGATTATTTGTATTTCGTTGCTTGTCTTTTTTTTGCAGTTGGATACGAAGAAAGTCATTGACATTGCGGAAGTAAGTGGGTCTTTGCCTCAGTTTCATCTGCCTGTTGTTCCCTTTACTTTGGAAACGCTGAAGATCATCCTTCCTTTTTCGGTTGTTATGGCTGGCGTAGGTTTAATTGAATCGCTATTGACGCTCAATATTGTGGATGAATTAACCAATACCAAAGGAAACAGTAACAGAGAAGCCATGGCACAGGGAGGTGCAAATATTGTCAATGGTTTTTTTGGTGGAATGGGAGGCTGTGCCATGATTGCACAAACACTAGTCAATATAGGTGCTGGTGCCAAAACGAGAATAGCAGCTATCCTTGGAGCCTTAACTATTTTGTGCATTATTTTATTTGGCGGCACAATTATTGAACAAATTCCCATGGCTGCACTTGTAGGGGTGATGATGGTTGTTGCGCTTTCAACCTTTGAATGGGTTTCCTTTCGTCTCATTACCAAGATGCCAGTCTCTGATATTTTTACGTTATTTCTCGTTACGGGTATTATTGTTTTTACACACAATTTAGCTTTAGCTGTGTTGGTAGGAGTCATTGTATCTGCTTTAATTTTTGCTTGGGACAACGCCAAACGCATTCGAGCCAGAAAATCATGGGACGAACAAGGAAATAAAATTTATGAGATCTATGGTCCTTTATTCTTTGGAAGTACAACCTCTTTTGCAGAAAAATTTATTCCACAAGAGGATCCAAATTGCATCATTATTGATTTTAAAGAATCTCATATTGCTGATATGTCCGCATTGGAAATACTCAAAAAAGTCATCGTCAAATACCAAGAATTGAATAAAAAGGTCGTTTTGCGAAATCTTCGAGCGGACAGCCTTCGTTTAATTCACAACAGCAAAGCCTTTCAAGAAATTGAAATAGAATCAAATCCCCTGCAAGAAGAATTGCAGTAAGACCTATTTTTATCAATAAGAAAGCACACTTTTTAGTTGATAAAAATAATCTTTTGTTCAAATAGATCACAAAAAGAGAATAATACACTTTTTTAACAACTTTTAAAAGCTTATTCGTTTTTTATTTATTTTTTTTACCTACATTTGTTTAATCTTTAAACTAAAAAACACAATAAAATAGAAGGCTTTTCGTGTAATTACATCGAAAGGAAAAGTAAAAAGTCCAACTAGTTTAGACTATCTCGACTTCTTTCTGATAACCCCTTAATCTGAAAGTAAAAAGGCTGTTTTGATTCAAAACAGCCTTTTCTTTTATTACTTGATGTAGTTTATTTCATTCTTTGGTTCGCTCTCATCGAGAAATCCCTGTTGTTGCATCCATTCATCACTATAAATCTTACTCATATAGCGAGATCCGTGATCTGGGAATAACATAACCACCACACTATGTTCATCAAACATTCCTTGTGCCGCATACAAGCGAGTTGCTTGTAGTACTGCTCCAGAGGTATAGCCTAAAAATAATCCTTCCGTACGAGCTAATTCTCTTGCAACTAAAGCTGAATCTTTATCTGTTACTTTCACAAACTGATCAATAACGGAAAAATCCGTAGCAGAGGGGATTAAATTTTTCCCTAGTCCTTCAATTTTATAAGGAGCGATTTCATTGGGATCTAATTCACCTGTTTCGTGGTATTTTTTTAGTACAGATCCATATGCATCCACACCCAATACTTTAATATTTGGGTTTTTCTCTTTCAGGTAACGTGCAGTTCCCGAGATGGTTCCTCCCGTTCCTGAACAACATACAAAATGAGTGATTTGTCCTTTGGTTTGTTCCCAAATTTCAGGTCCTGTTGACAAATAATGTGCTTCTGTATTTAACGCATTGAAATATTGGTTAATATAGATTGACCCAGGGGTTTCTTGGTGTACGCGTTTCGCCACTTCGTAATACGAACGCGGATCATCTGCTGCTACATTTGCTGGACAAACATATACCTTCGCTCCCATAGCTCTTAGCATATCAATCTTATCAGGCGAAGATTTATCGCTAACGGAAAGAATACATTTATATCCTTTGATTGCACTAATCATCGCAATACTAAATCCTGTATTTCCCGAAGTCGTTTCTACGATTGTTCCACCAGGTTTTAGTATTCCCTTTTTCTCAGCTGTTTCAATAATATGCAGTGCAATTCGATCTTTTGCCGATTGCCCTGCATTAAAAGCTTCTACTTTTCCATAAAAATGTCCTGCCAATGAAGCAGTAACCTTCTCTAATTTCACTAGAGGCGTTTGTCCTACAAGTGAAATCACATTATCAAAAGCTTGGATTTCTTGTTTCATTTTTCAATTTATTTTTACTGCATTTAGAACAGCATGCATTCTAAACAAAGGTATGAATTAATTCGTTTTTATTCGTATTGGATACCTTCGAGGTCAAACATGAAAGCAAACTCTTTAGCCACTTCTTTTAGCGACTCGAAGCGCCCTGAAGCTCCTCCATGTCCAGTATCCATATTGATGTCAAAAAACAACTGCTTGTCATTGGTTTTCATAGCTCGCAATTTGGCTACCCATTTCGCAGGCTCCCAATATTGCACTTGTGAATCGTGTAATCCTGTTGAGATATACATATTTGGATAAGCTTGTGCTTTTACATTGTCGTAGGGAGAATAGGATAACATATAGTCATAATATTCCTTTTCATTTGGATTTCCCCATTCGTCATATTCTCCTGTTGTCAACGGAATACTGTCGTCCAACATTGTTGTGACTACATCGACAAAAGGAACTTGTGCGATTACCCCTTGATATAAATCAGGGCGTTCGTTAGCGATTACCCCCATCAACATTCCTCCAGCAGAACCTCCTTCAGCAAATAGGTGTTTATTGGAGGTGTACCCTTGTTCAATCACGTATTCCGAACAAGCAATAAAATCGGTAAATGTATTTTTTTTTACTAATAATTTACCGTCTTCGTACCAATCGCGTCCCATATCTTCTCCTCCGCGAACGTGAGCGATAGCATAAACAAAACCGCGATCCAATAAGCTCAAACGCGTAGTTGAGAAATAAGGTTCCATGGTAATCCCATAGGATCCATACGCATACAACAAAAAAGGATTCGATCCATTGCGTTCCATTCCTTTTCGATACACCATCGAAATCGGTACTTTCACCCCATCTTTGGCTGTAGCCCAAATTCGCTCCTCGCTATAGTTGTTTTTATCAAAGTCACCCAATACTTCTTGTTCTTTCAAGATTTCTTTTTCTTGGGTACGCATATTAAAATCAATCACAGAAGAAGGCGTATTCAACGATTGATAAACAAATCTAAACTTTTCAGTCTCGAAATCAGCATTAATCTGTGCTTGTGCGTTATAGGTTTCGCTCTCAAAAGGTAAATAGTACGCTTGTTCACCTTCTTTCCACGGTTGGATTTTAATATGAGGCAATCCATTTGATCGCTCTGAAATGACCAAATAATCCTTAAAAATATCCACTCCTTCCAACAGCACATCCTCGCGGTGTGGGATTAATTCTTCCCAATGTGCACTTGATGTTTGTGTTTCTGGACAAGACATTAATTTAAAGTTATCGGCATCATCCTTATTGGTCAAGATATAAAAGCGATCGCCATAATGAGAAATCCCATATTCTACGCCTCTTTCTCTTTTTTGAAAAATTCTAAATTCACCTGTCGGATTGTTCGCTTCTACAATGCGATATTCGCTTGTCAGCGTACTTTCACTTCCGATAACCAAATACTTTCTCGATTTTTCTTTGTAGATAAAGGTGTCGAATGTATCATCTTTCTCGTGATATACTAAGACATCCTCTGCTAAAGAAGTTCCGATAACATGGCTGTAAATTTTATCTGAACGCAGGGTTACGGCATCTTTACGGGAATAAAAAAGCGTACGATTGTCACTTGCCCAAGTAGAAGCTCCCGTTGTATTGCTAATAGCTAAGTCTAGTACTTCTCCAGTTATCAAGTTTTTAACGTGAAGGGTATATTCCCTTCTAGAAACCGTATCCACGCCATAAGCAACCCATTGGTTGTCTTCTGATACTGTAATTCCCCTCAAGTGAAAGTATGCATAAGGAGCAGCCATCTCATTACAGTCGAACATAATTTCTTCTGCTGCCTCTAGACTTCCCTTTTTACGCGAGTGAATTGGATAATCTTTTCCTTGTTCAAAACGAGTAATGTAGTAATACCCATTATAAAAATAAGGCACTGAAGAATCGTCTTCTTTGATGCGATTTTTCATCTCGTGGAACAAAGCTTCTTGTAGGGGTTTCGTATGTTGAGTAGCGGCTTGATAATAGGCTTTTTCTTCGTTTAAGTAGGCCAATACTTCTTTATCTTCTCTGTCATTCAACCAAAAGTAATGGTCTACTCGGGTATGCTGGTGCGCGGTTAGTTCATGCGCTATTTTTTTTGCTACTGGAGCTTGAATAGATTCGTTCATTTTTTTTATTTAAAGTACAAAAATACTAGTTTTTAATGGGCTTCCCCAAGATTTCACTGCTTAGTTTTCTCGGTACAATTAGTGCTGTTTTACAATTTTGCTTGTAGGTTTTTCTTGGTTTCCTTCAACCATTCTTCTCTTAGCAGACCAAAAACGGCACTATCTCTTCTAGTGCCATCGGTTCTGATTTTGTTTTTTCGCAAAACCCCTTCTAACGTACACCCCAAACTTTTGATAGCCGCTAAACTTCGTTTATTTTCATGATCTGCTTCAAACTCTACACGTTCAAATTGAGCTTTTTCAAATAAAAATTCAAACAGCAGATACTTGCAGTTTTTATTGACACCTGTTCCTTGAGCAGATTTACCATACCACGTATAGCCAATCGCACTTACTTTATTGCGTAAATCCATGCGATAGTAACGTGTGGAGCCGACAATTTTATTTTGTTTTTTATCCCATACCACAAATGCATAGCCTTGTTTCTCCTTTCGCATGGCCAAAGCCGCTTTGATATAGAGGATCATATTTTCATTAGTCGTAGGTTTATCCGAAGAATAGTGCCAGATATCCGATTCATGCAACGCATAATACAGCAAATCTGCAGCATATTTTTCACTTAAAGGAATCAGTTTAACGCGATCATTTTCTAAAACATACTCTTGGGCAAAGTCAAAAGACGGAAGCGTTGAAGTTTTGGACATCACAGACGATGCAGGGTGTGACTGAGATTGAGACATAATTTAGCGTGTTGTTTGGACGATTGTATTTGTTTTCATCGTTATATAGCGTATTCAAATATATTCATACTTTTTGGGGGATGAATATATTTTTAACAGCATCCTAACAAAAAAAGAGATAGGGTCTAGCCTATCTCTTTTGTATATTTAGTTTACTTCTTTTATTTTTTCTTTGAATTGTGCAACTGTGTTTTCAAATGCATCGCGTAATTCGGCGGGAATAATCCCTTCTTCTGTGGAGAAATTCTCGTGAAATTTAGGTAATGCGAAGGTTTCTACTATATTTCCTCCGAAAGCGGGAAAGATAGTTTTAGCGATATTCAATGAATTTTGTGCGCCATATCCACCAGGTGAAGTAGACAACAACAACATCGGTTTATTTTGCAGTAGTTTCAAGTCCAATCGCGAACACCAATCAAATAAGTTTTTAAATGCTGTCGTCCAATTGCGATTGTGCTCTGCCATGGAACAAATCAATACATCCGCTTCTTTCAATTTGGCTAAAAAAGCTTTTACCGCTTCTGGGCAATTTTCTTTTTCACAATCCACGGAAAAAACAGGAACTATAAAATCATTTAAATCGACCAATTCAACCTCATCTTCTTGAAAAAAACCCAACGCATAAGCAGCTAATCTTTTGTTGATGGATGTGGAAGAAATACTTGCTCCAAATCCGATTACTTTTTTTTTCTTTTCCATTCTCTTTTTTTTATAGTTTATCATAGGCAGGAAAACGGGGATGAACCAATCTCTTCCATTCGGGATGTTTTTTAATATAAGCAAAAACCAAGGGACAATAAGGCATCACCATTTTATTATGCGCTTCGATGAACAGCAGTGTTTTTTCAATCAAAGCTGTTGCAACACCACGTCCTGCAAGAGCCTCTGGACTTTCCGTATGAATCAGATGCATGCGTTCTCCATCTTCTTTATAATCAATAAAAGCGGTATGTCCGTCAACTGTTAATTCAAATCTATTAGTTGCCGTATTCTGTTGTACAGCTAAAGCTAAAAACTCTTCTTTCATATTTTTAGTATTTATGAATCGTATACCACCAAAAATACGCATTATAAAAATGACAATCCTTAATGTACATTAATTTTCAGTTCTAGTGAGTATAAAATTTATTTGGTCTTCCCTTACTTTTGACATAAAACTTGAAAAGATTATACTATTTTTGTCCCAGAAAATTTTAATGTATATATTATGTTTGGCGATTTGATGGGAATGATGGGTAAATTACAAGAAACCCAAGCTAAAATTGAAGAGACGAAAAAGAGATTAGATACTATTCTAATTGATGACAAGAGTAATGATGAATTGCTTCACGTTACGTTAACGGCAAACAGAACTATTCGTTCTATCTCTATTGCTGATGAATTAATGGAGGATAAAGAACAATTAGAAGATTACCTTGTTATGGTATTGAATAGAGCGATTGAAAAAGCAACAACTATTCACGAAGCAGAATTAGCTGCGGCAGCTAAAGATGGTATGCCTAATATTCCTGGTTTAGATTTATTTAAATAGTATATGATAAGAAAATATTTAGGTGCAGTTCTAGTAATTACTTCCCTTTTTGCTGCGTGTGGCAAAGACACAAAAGGCACTGAAAACTTAACAATTACGGGAAAGGTTGACGGTTTAAAACAGGGAAAAGTTTTTCTATACCACGTACAAGACACGACATTTGTTGTACTTGATTCTCTGGTTGTTGATGGTAAATCGGCAGATTTTACGTTTAAACACCACTTAGAATCACCAGAAATGTTGTTTTTATCTTTGGATCGTGGACACAGTAGTTCCATAGACAATCAACTGGGATTTTTCGCAGAACCGGGTACGATGACTATTGAAACAACATTAAAAAACTTTTATAAGGATGCGAAAGTAAGTGGATCACAAAGCAATGATCTATACAATGAATATTTAAAATCGAGAACGTTGATTACTGATCGTCAAAATGATTTGTATGTGGCCCTTTTCGAAGCTCAAAAAACAAATAATGCAGCGAGCTTAGACAGCTTACAAAATGTAAACAAGAAGCTAACGGGACGTTTGTTTTTAAATGCAATCAACTTTGCTTTAAACAATAAAAACTCTGACGTAGCGCCTTATATTGCTCTTACAGAGCTTTATGACCGCAACATCAAATACTTGGACACCATTTATAACTCTTTATCTCCTGAGATAGTAAATCACAAATACGGAAAGAGTTTGAATGAATTCATCCAAGAAAGAAAAAAAGAAGAAGCGAAAGCAAACGAATAATTGTAAATTGTCCTTTTAATCCAAAAGGACAATTTTTTTTATGTCACTACAAGGTTCTCTTCAGGCGATTCTCCATTTGTCAGATCAAGAAGCCCAACAAGCTTCTCGGTATTTTGTTGCGCATACCTATGCCAAAAACACCCCTTTATTAGAAGTCGGCAAACAAGCCAATCACCTTTTTTTTCTCACCGATGGTTATATTCGAGCACATGCAGATTCGGATGGTAAAGAAATCACCCAATGGATTAGTTATCCGGGATATTTTATTACAGATTTAGCCTCTTGGCTTTTTCAACATCCAGCCAAATGGAATCTAACAACTTTATCTCCCGTTTCCTTGCTTTCTATTTCGAAAGCTGATTATGCCTTACTGCAACACGAAATTTCCGATTGGCACCTCAAAGAAAAGATGTTTATTGGTCATTGTTTTGATTTAATGGAAAATCGAATCTTTCAGTTCTTATCTCAAAATAGTGAAGAGCGCTATCACTCCTACTGTCAGCATTTTGAATATCTCTTCAATCACGTCCCTCATCAATACATCGCTTCCCTATTGGGAATGACACCCGAAACCCTGAGCCGATTAAGGCGCAAGAAGAGATAGGACCTTTTCTTGATTTATATCAAGAGACTTCATTTTAAAAGCCTGGATCTTTGTGTAAAAAATAATACAGATGAAACTTGTTACACAAATAGAAATTAAGGCCAGTGCCGAACGCATTTGGAATGTCTTACTTGACTTTGAGCACTATGCTACATGGAATCCTTTCATTTCGAACATTGAAGGAATAGCCAAACCTGGTCAACAGTTAAAAGTAACCATTCAAAAGATGCGCTTTTCCCCTATTGTTCAAATCTGCACCCCTTATAAAAAATTTGCTTGGTTAGGAAAACTAGGGATAAAAGGTCTTTTTGATGGGTATCATTATTTTGAAATCATCCCCCTTAGCGAAAATAAATGTCTGTTTATCCAAGGAGAAAACTTCAACGGACTATTAGTTCCCCTCTTAAAAAAGAAACTAAAGAAAGAAACCTTACCTGGTTTTATTTTGATGAATTGCTCCCTCAAAGATTTTATTGAAAAGGAGACAGTGAAATAGTGTATTGGTATACGGTTTACCACGGTTAACTGTCAACTATCCCCCTACATCCAATGTTTATTTTCGCTTTCTATGGTAAATAACCATTGATCTTTTAGGTGTTGAAGTTGCTTGTAATCGGAGGTATTAAAATGTACAATTCCACCTGCGGTATACAAGGCTAAGCTCCCTACATTGGCTGATTTTTGCCATACTAATTGGGACACTACTATTTTTTGAATTTTATGTGGTTCTAGGATGGTATGGGTAATATCCCATGCGCCCGATTTTACAAGGATAAAATTTGGCGTAATAATCAGTCGTCCGATTCTGAAATAGCGCCATATCAATAAAGTTACCACGATAAAATAAGTGGCTGCACTGGAAAATTTCCACGTATTTTCTACCGTATCGGAAATCAACAACAAGAAGAGTACAATAGGGATACACACCAAAAAGAAAAAGCGAAAACCAAAAAAACGATAGTTGTGTTTAAGTGTTATACCTTCCATTTCAAGGGGTTTATTGTAAATCATATCAAAAAACTCCTTGGTTTCTTCGTTGGAACAACCTGGGATTTCTAGTGCTGTTTTCTTGTTAAACGATTCTTTCCCAAAAACTTGATGAATTTTAAATCCAGCGATCCCCCATACTTTTTGAAAGTAATTGCGAACAATTTTCACCAGCTGCACACGTGAAGGTTTAATGATTGTACTTTTTGTTTGTAGTAATCCGTAAGATAAAAACAAGCTTTCATGCTGCACCACGACTTTGTAGTTGTAAAACTTAACAACAGTGCGGATAATATTGGCAATAAAAATAGCTGCTAAGAAAAATAACATCACAACTATTCCCACATATAACGTTACGCTTTCCTCTAAGAAATTGTCAATAGCCTCATCGTCAATTGAATCCCCAAAAAACCTAGACCCTTCGTATACCAGTGAATTTGCAAACAACAAGACAATCCCCATGGTATAGAGATAATTCGTTGTTGCTCCTACTTTCAATAGCGTTACTATGCTAATATGTCGAACGTTTTTAGGCGAATCTCCTGTGTGTTCAACTAATGGATCTATTGCTGTTTCTGTTGATTGGGCTAAATTTTCTTTATAGGTGAGTAAGGTCTGTTTTAATGCTTGGGCCACTTCGTGAGAAACCGATGTAATGGTTCCTTCTTTTGCCGCACTACCTGCCGAATCTATTTCGATCGAATAGATTCCCAACAATTTATTGATAAAAGATTGATTGATATTTACTTGCTGAATTTTAGCTAGTTTAATCGTTGTTTTAGTTTTATTTAGAATTCCCTTTTGAACGACAAAAGAGGCTGTATCCTTTTCAATATGAAAAGTAAAATTGCGGTAATTCAAATAGGCGACAACAAATACTAAAGCGAGAAAAAACACGACACTTACAGCAATCCAAATCAAAGCTGTTGCCCATTCTCCTTTGGTTACACGCAAGAGAATTAAAATTAAAAGCGGAAAAAAAGCACGGACAAATTTCTGTAATCCATAGACAAAATTAACGACTATCCCTATGGGTGCTTGCTTATTTGGAACATAGAAATTCATTCGTTTTCCGTATTAAGATTAGTTCCCTCAGCAGACACAAATTCCTCTTTTGTTGATGGCAATACTTGTTCAATGACAAAAGCCTTGATCTTGTCCGCTTCTTGTATGGGTAAACCTGGAATTTTCAAATCCCCAAAATTTCCACCTGCGGTAAAAAACTCGATTTGGCACAAACCAAAAAGACGCAATAAAAACCCTTCATAAATTTCCACATGCTGCACGCGATTGAATGGAATGGTAATTTGCTTTTGATTAATTAGACCTGTTTTATAAATAATATCGTGTTCTCGAACTACATATCCTTTTTTATTAACACCTGCCATTCTTAAAACAGCCATTGCTACAGCAAATACAATACTGATCGCTAGGACTACTTCTTTATATGCTACTAACAAGGCTTGCTCATCCTCTAGTGGTAAATAAAATCCAGTGGCACCTAAGGCAATCAATACTAAGGTTAAGATAAGTGTTGTGATCAGCATTACATTTTTGTATTTCGCATGTAAGGGTTCAAATTGTACAGCAACTGTAGTAGGCAATGCGGTATTTTTAATCTGTTGGTTCGTAAAGGTCTCCATAAGAAATAGGCAAATTAATAAAACAAATATATTCTTTTTCCGCTTGATCCTACTAACACTTGCTTAAACAAAAAAAATAGCCACCATATAAGATGATGACTATTTTTCCAAAATTGATTTATAGATATAGAATTAAAACTGTTTCGCAACGTTTAATTTGTAAGACCTCTACCTTATACTAAAGCTGTAAGGTCAAGGAATTTTGTTTTCCTTGTTTCTTCAAACCATCGGTTCGCGTATTTGTTGTTGTTTCTTTTTATACTTAACAAAATGTGTACCAAAAAAGTGAGGGGATCTAAACACTTGGATTTAATCTTTCATGCCTCTTATTTAATCTTTCACGCTTGATGTATTACATTCAGCACTTAAACCAAAAAAATGTTGTATTTATATTTGAAATATTCTATGTTTGTCCTTAGATGAAAATAAATACATTACATATCACACGACAAAAAACGTACAAAGCGCTGGCTTTATTTTGTGCAGTATGGCTTATTTTCTCTACTTGTTCGATGCAAACTAGCTTAGCTCATTTACTCCATAATGACACTGTGGCTATAGAACAGACTACAAAATCCAATAAAGCAAAAAAACAGACTACAGTAACAGAACGCAGTTGTCAGCAAAATGTTGTACAGGATGACAATACCACGCTTTTACAACAAGCAGGATGGGATCTTACGAATCCTTTTATCGCGCTTTTCGTTTCTACTTTTCTATTTTTCTTCTTTGGTTTTCGCATAACTGGTGATAGAAACCATCACCCTTTATACAAAGATACTTCCCAACTTCAGGGCAAACTGCCCCTATTTATCGAGTTTCAGAATCTTAGAATTTGATTGTTGTCGTTTGATACAGATTTGTTTAGGGTAAGCTATCAAGAGCTCTCCTATACATTAGCTGTCATTTAGCGTTAAAACAATTCAACAACCAAGAGATCTATACCTAGATCTTCTTCAATTCTATTTTTCATGAAAACGAATTTTCGTTCGGCTACTTTGTTGTGGTTAACCTGTATAGGCATGATGGTACAGGCACAAGAACGCCCGGCATTAACCTTGGGTAGCCTCTGGCAAAAAGTGGAGCATAATTATCCTGGTTTACAGGCACAAAATGCATTAGTAGCTTCCACAGCTAGCCAAAAACAAGCCGTAAAAAGTCAAGCTTTACCTCAATTAAAATTTCAAGCTCAAAATTCTTATGGAACTTTTGAGGGGAGTAATGGGGCATTTTTTCCACAACCTGGTTTTTTTAACGTCAGTGGAAACCCCAATTTACTCGAGGGAAGTGATCAAACATTTAATACATTTGGCTCGGCAGTCGTGGAATGGGAGGTTTTTGCCTTTGGAAAACAAGCCCAAGAAAACAAAGCGGCTACTGCACAATACAATCAGTCGTTAGCTCAAAAGGATATTTATGAGGTAGAGCTCAAAAAAGAATTAGCCTATCGTCATATTAAAAATTTATATGCTACTGCTAATTACGAATGGATGCGTAAAAATGCCATTCGTTTAAAAAATATTGAAGAGATCACCAGCAGTTTAGCGTTGTCAGGCTTAAAACCTGAAGCGGATAATTTACTGGCTCATGCGTCCTACTTACAGGCAGCAGGACAACAAAACTTTTGGACAGGTACCAAACAAGCCGCTCATATTTCTTTAGTGGAGCTTGTAGGTGAATCCTTAGCTCCAATTGATTCTATAGCGGTGCAACACTTTCTTACACCTGCACTTCAACACGATTCAACTCTTGAAGCAACAACTGACTCGGAGCACCCTGTTTTACAACAGTACAAACAACAAGCCTCTTATTTTGAGCACAGTAGCAAATCTATTGCTCGTGCCTCACTACCTAGCGTCAAGCTACTAGGCGGGTATGCCCTTAGAGGAACGGGTATTCAAACGGAAACCGTTTCAGATAAATGGAAGGATGGTTTTTCTAATTCTGTTGATAACTACTTAGTAGGTATTGGATTAACTTGGAATTTTTCTTCTCTTGTTACGAATCAACACAAAAAACGAGCGCTAAACAAACAAGCGGAAAGCGCAGACAAAAAGTATACGGCCTATGAACAGGCATTGCATGCTAATATTGAAGCGAGTCAAATTCAGATCCAAGAGCAAAGCCAACAGCTCACACAAAGCTATCAGGCAGTAGAACAAGCCACGCAAGCGTATACCATGTACATGGCGCGCTATAAAAGCGGTTTAATTACCTTGACAGAATTGCTGCAGATTCAACAACTGCTAGAACAAGCGGAAAAAACACATATTGAAGCAACGCAACACTATTGGTTACAACTTGTTACGGCAGCAACACTAACAGCTAATTTCGACTTTTTATTTACTAACTTATAATATAGACTCCTTATGAATCTTATCAGATTTGCCTTAAGAAGACCTATAGTCATTCTTATTATTGTAGTGGCTTTAGGATTCTTATCGATTAATTCTATTAAGAAAATCAATGTCGATATCTTCCCCGAAATAGAACTTCCATCCATCTATATTGCCATGCCGTATGGAGGGCTTTCACCTGCGTATATGGACGGTTTTATGGCGAATGAATTTCAAAAAGTATTACTCTTTGTTGGAGGGGTACAAAACATTGATTTTAAAAGTGTTCAAGGTTTGACCTTGATGAAGCTTTCTTTTTATCCAGGAACGGATATGGCACAAGCGGCTGGAGAAGTTTCAACCCAAGTATCCCGAGCGATGGGGTTCTTACCTCCTGGGGCCGTACCGCCAATGGTAGTTCGCTTTGATGGTAGTTCTCTCCCCGTGGGGCAACTAGTCTTTGAAAGCCCGCAGCGTTCTATTACAGAATTACAAACCATGGTTCAAACTCGAATTAGACCGATGTTTGTTGAAATCCCTGGGGTAACAGCTCCAGCTCCCTTTGGTGGAAACGTGCGTTCAATTATTGTCAATATTGATCCACACGCCATGCAAGCCAATGGATTAAGTCCAGAAGAAATTACGTTGGCGATTACTAAAAATAGCCATCCTTCTCCTGCTGGAAATTTGCGCATTGGCGATCAAAACTTCATGGCTCCAATCAATTCAATTGCCACGAATCCTGAGGTTTTCCTTCAGACTCCAATACGCACAACAGCAGATCGAACTATTTATGTCAAAGATGTTGCCCAAGTGATTGATGCCGCGGATCAAACCACAGGATATGCTCTAATCAATGGTACGCGTTCTGTTTATTTGCCTATTATCAAAAAAGCAGATGCTTCTACCATCGATGTCGTAAAAAATCTAAAAGCTTCTTTGCCGATGTTGGAAAATACACTTCCTGAAGATGTTTCCATTCGCTATGAGTTTGACCAATCCAAATACATTGAGCGCTCCTTGACGAATTTGATTCACGAAGGAATTTTAGGTGCTTTATTTACAGGATTAATGATTTTCTTATTCTTAGGGGATACCCGTGGAGCCATTATTGTAATCTTGACCATACCTGTAGCCATCTTATCCGCTGTTGCTGCCTTATACTTTATGGGCCAGACCATCAACATCATGACATTAAGTGGGCTAGCGCTTTCCATAGGAATTCTCGTCGATGAAGCCACGGTGACCATTGAAAATATTCACCAGCATTTTGAGATGGGAAAATCCAAAGCTAAGGCTATTTTAGATGCTTTATTGGAGATTTCCATTCCCAAATTACTCATTTTACTTTGTATTCTCGCGGTATTAACTCCTGCGTTTATTATGACAGGGATTCCTCGAGATATGTTTATGCCCCTATCGTTAGCGGTTGCCTTTGCTATGATCTTTTCGTTCTTGGCTTCACAAACCTTTGTTCCCATTTTAGCCAACTGGTTAATGAAGAACAAACACCTGAAGATTTACGACAAGAAAACCAAAAGACAACGCAAATTCTTTGAGCGATTCCGTTTGCGTTATTCCCAAGTTATCCGTGTTTGGCACAAAAGATCAGCGGTCCTCTTTGTTGGTTATGTAGTAGTTGCAGTTGGGTGTATTGCCTTTTTATTGCAATTTATAGGAACAGATATTATGCCTACTTCAAACAGTGGTGATTTCCAAATTCGAATTGAAGCACCTCAAGGCAGTCGAATTGAAAAAACAGAAGAAATTGTAAAAGATATCATTAGCGATATTGCGGCTGTACTCCCAGAAAACGGGATTTCCATTACCTCTTCTTTTGTGGGCATGCACCCTTCAGGAACGCCGATTAACCCTATTTTCTTATTTACCAATGCTTCACACGAAGCTGTGTTACAAGTAGCTATTGACCAACAAGTATACACGGGATCTATTGCGGAATTAAAAGAGCAAATCAGAGCCAAGGTCAGCGAAAACAGACCCGATGTTTTGATCAACTTTGAACCGATGGAATTGGTTGAAAAAATCATGGGTCAAGGTGCTATGACGCCTATTGAGGTTAAAGTAGGTGCTAGACAGATCAAAATGGCTGAAAATCACGCCAAAAAAATCGAACAAGAATTAAAGGAAATTCCTTATTTGCGCGATATTCGAATTGCAGAACCACTGGATTATCCCACCTTGCAAATTGAGGTGAACCGAGATTTGTTAGGCCAATTTGGTCTAACCATGAGCGATGTTACCCGAAGCTTAGCAACGGCAACCTCATCCTCGCGTTATACCGATAAAAACTTATGGGTAGATCCCAATTCAGGTTTAGTCTTCCAAGTACAAGTTCAAATTCCAGAAGGTACTATTGACAACGTAGAAAAACTAAAAGCTATTCCATTAAAAAAAGGTAGTTTACGTCCCATACTAGAAGATGTGGCTACCGTAAATATGGTCAATGAAGCGGCTCAAGTGAATCGAAAAGGACCTAATCGCTATGTGACGGTTATTGCCAATATTCATGATAAAGATTTAGGGACAGCATCCAAAGCAGTGAAAAAGGCCATAGCCAATGTAGGAGAACCTCCTCGTGGAACGATTGTATGGACGGAGGGAACCTTAAACCTCTTGGATGAAACACTAGGTAATTTATTAATTGGTTTAGGTGTTGCGGTTATTACGATCTATTTAATGTTATCCGCTTATTACCAGTCCTTCCGCCTTCCTTTAGTTATTTTATCTGTATTGCCCGCAGTAATTGCAGGTAGTTTAATTCTCTTATCCCTCAGTGGAAGTACATTGAATTTACAATCTTATATGGGAATTATTATGTCCATTGGTGTTTCCGTATCCAATGCTGTCTTATTGATCAATCAGGCCGAATACTACCGCAAGGACATGCGATTGCGCACAGTAAATGCCGCTCGTTTGGCTGCATCTTCTCGATTGCGTCCAGTATTGATGACAGCAGCAGCGATGGTTGCGGGAATGTTACCCATGTCATTAGGTTTAGGAGATGGCGGAGAACAAGTAGCTCCCTTAGGGCAAGCTGTTATTGGTGGTTTAATCGCCTCCACAGTAACCATTCTACTTCTACTTCCTCATTTCTTTACCTCAACAATGAACAAAGCAACAGTAGTAGATCCATCCTTAGATCCCGATGATCCAAAAAGTAAATTTCACTCACTTGAAACCCCTTAATTTTGATTTTTAATAGCTCAATTATGAAACGATATTTCATTTTATCTAGTGTTGTATTGGGAAGTGCTGTTTTAACAATAGCTTGTAAAGACCATACACCAGTAGAAACAACAGAAACAAAACCCAAAACGACACTTGACTTGCGTACCTCTCCGATACGCGAATTAAATCCTTCGTATTCCATCACCGTACCTGGAGAAATAAAACCATATGAACAAGTGGCTTTACACGCCAAGGTTAGTGGTTTTATCAAACAGCTGTATGTAGATCGAGGAGATTATGTCAAAAAAGGACAATTATTAGCGCTTTTAGAAGCACCTGAGATGAATCAACGAGCCTTATCCGACCGTTCGATTCAGGACAAAGCCCATAGTGATTACCTCTTAGCTAAACAAGTGTACGATCGATTGGTTGAGGCTTCCAAAACAACAGGTGCAGTGGCTCAAGTAGAATTGGATCGTGCACAGAGTTCGATGAACAGTGCAAAATCGGCTTTTGAATCCGCGAAAGCTAGCACAGCACAGTCCAATCAATTACAAGATTATCTGCGCATTGTTGCTCCTTTTGATGGGATTATCACTCAGCGAAACTTATCTACAGGCTCACTGGTAGGGAATACATCCAACCAGCCCATTTTTGAACTGGCACAGCATGACAAACTACGCCTCACCTTGTCAATTCCTGAAAAACACGCAGGAGCTATTCCAGAATCGGCCATCGCTACCTTTGCCATTAGTTCATTTCCTGGAGAAATTTTTACTGCAAAACTGTCGCGATCTTCTGGCGTGCTAAACCCACAAGATCGATCTCTTACTTTAGAATTTGATCTAGACAACAAAGAGCGCAAGTTACAAGGAGGAGATTACGCTCAGGTCAAAGTGGAGTTGCAACGCAAACAACCAACACTTTGGGTAGCGACAAAAAGCATCCTCAATACACAATCTGGTAATTTTGTCATCACTAAGAAAACAGGAGATGAATTAGCGAGAATCCCCGTTGAATTGGGGGTGCAAATGGATACAATTACAGAGGTTTTCGGCGCATTACACGCTTCCGATCTCGTGATTGATAAACCTTCAGAAGATATGAAAAACGCAAAAAAATAATTTTACACATGCAACTACTACAAAAAATCAAACAATCCATCTGGGGCATTGCCTTGGCAATTACGCTAGGGTTAGGAAGCTCCTCTCAGGCTTTGGCTCAGCAAAACCCTACGCCAAAAGTCAACACAACTACAACTGATGCTATTTTTATCGATGCTACTGGAAAAAAAGTATCCTTGAGTTCATTACAAGGCAAAGTCGTATTTGTCAATTTCTGGGCTACCTGGTGTCCTCCTTGCATCAAGGAGATGCCGTCTATTGAAACCTTAAAAAATAAAATGAAAGGAAAAGATGTAGTCTTTCTTTTAGTCGATGTAGATGGAAACTACGAAAAAGCGAAAGCTTTTATGGAGAAACGAAAATTAGACCTCCCTATTTACATTCCAGCTACATCGGTCTCTAGTACCTATCTAGGTTCTTCTATCCCAACGACGATTATCTTTGATAAGAAAGGCAATATGATTCAGCGTATTGTCGGGGGAGTTGACTTTGCCTCAGAAGAGGTAGAGCAATTCATGGAACAAGTTTTAAAACTGTAAATTCATTGTTTTCAAATAGTTATATTTGGGGCTCACTGCTTGTCAGTGGGCCTTTTTTTATAGCATAAAAAAAGTTTTTATCCCTTCTACTAAAAACACTTCTAACATTAATTACTTACTTCCATTGAATTAACAATAATAAAAACATCTCTTAACTAAAAACAAAAGAATAAAGAAGCAGTTATAACTTAATTTGTTGAAAAACAAATAATTCTCATTTTTTACCTCTAAATATTAAGTTTAAGTTAATTTTTTGTTTATTTTAGCAAATACCAAACAACAACAAAAACGATTCATTATGACGATTCTATATTTATTTCCTATTCTACTCGGTAGTATAGGTTTCATAAATCTTCTGTTTCATTATAAACAAGTGCATCTTGTGGGGTATAGAAGTCACAATGCTATTAAAGATGATAAACATTGGCGCGTAGCGCAAAGAACAAGTAGTTCTTCTTTAATTGCTGCAAGTGCATTCTTACTTTGTTTGAATTTTACGCTAACGCAATTTGAATACGCCTTACCAACACAACAAGCGATCATGATTACCGCTAATATTTTTTGTGTTTTGTATACTATTATCCATACAGAAACTGTATTGGAAAAATTAGATCAGAAAATCAACCAAAACTATATTCAAAAATAATTTCAATTATTATTATTTCTTCCTCTTTCTTGTGCTAACGATTACAACAGCCAGAAAAACATTTACTTTGCTTTAAATCACTACTACTACATTAGTCAAGAAAGAGGTTTTTTATAAATAATATTATTTTACTTACGTTAAAAAAGGTGTGGACTTACAGGTAGTTCACACCTTTTTTATTGTTGACTGTTAACAGCACTAGGCTGTTAACCATAAAAAAACTTCACTTTTTTAAAATAATTTTCACTTTAAACTAAATTTTATTAAATTAGCCTTTAATAAAATTAAACAATTTGAAAACAAAACACAAATTACCTACTCATTGTCCGAGTTGTAATAATAAATTACACGTTACGCAATTAGCTTGTGAAAGTTGTGAAACAACCGTAGGCGGGCAATTTAATCTTCCTCTACTCTCTCAATTAACTCAAGAGGAGCAAGACTTTATTTTGCAGTTTTTTCTTTACAGTGGTAGTTTGAAACAAATGGCACAACAAATGAACATCAGCTATCCAACAGTGCGAAATAAATTAGACGATATGATTGAGCATATTAAAAAACTACAAGATCAATAAACTAACTACTAACCAACACAACGACCAACTTTATGAAAACCGCAATTACAAAACCTTTTGAAACCCTTCAAGAAACCAAACTCTTGTTGATTGGGACCCTTTTTTTACTTGCTGGATCCTTTTTTGCTTTTTTGACGAATACGCGATTCGATGGCGTTTTAGATATGCATCTTACCTCTCAAATAAAATGGCATCAACCGCTATTAGACAATATAGTAAATATACTTTGCTTAACTGTTACCCTGTTTTTACTCTCGCGTTTTTTACCAACCAAAGCTCGTTTTATTGATATTCTCAATGTAGCACTCATTTGTAGAATCCCTTTTTATTTTTCACTGTTTGTTAATATTGGAGGAATCCAACTCGAGACCACTGATTTCTTACTAGCCAATTTGCATAACCCCATGGCGATCAAAGACCTCCCTGTTATCAACCTCTTGATCTTTGGACTAGGTGCTTTAATAACTCTTACAGCCATTGTTCTTATGGGGTTCTTGCTCTATAGAGGATACCGAAATGCGACGAATTCCAAACAGGCCTCTCACCATGTATTACTTATTGTAGCCGTATTAATAGCTGAAACAATAAGCAAATTTCTGGTTTATTTATACTAACGCAAACATGAAAAGAGTACTACTACAACCTTTCACCTATGGACAAGAAAATAGGCTCTTACTTGTAGGTCTTAGCCTAGCTTTAGTCGGTTGCTTCGTACAATTAAGCACATCAATTCGCTTTTTCTCTACCTTCCAAATCGAAAATGTATCGAGTCAACCTACTTTTTCTCAAATACTAGGTGATTTTGGAATTGCAACCCTACTGTTGACTTTAGCCCTTTTTGCGTTAGGTTACTTCATTAATTCTAAAACCCGATGGATCGATATATTCAACACCGTACTTGTAGCAAAGGTATTGCTATCTCCTTTACTCCTAATTCCCTTGGGATATTTACTAAAAAAAAGCGATGAACTCAATGAGATATACAGCATACAAAAACAAACCATTGGTGTTGCCCTAACGATCTTTCTGTGTCTAGCGCTCTTTTCAATTTTTGTTATCCTATTTATATGCTTTGGTCGATACCTCTATCAAGGATTCAAAACAGCAACGCATCTAAAAAAGAAGGTACACCTCATTTTATTTGTCCTACTTGTTATTTGTGTTGAACTGTGTACCCCAATCTTAACAACCTTATATTAATTATGAAAGCATTACTTTATTTTTTCATTTTTTTATTCAGTGCGATGCTAGGCTTTGCACAGACACCTACGGTCAAAGAAATTGCGATTGATCCGCAGTTACTAGGTGATCTATATACTACAACGACCCACAACGAAAATCTCGTTATTATTGTACCTGGATCGGGACCAACCAATCGCAATGGCAATAACTATATGGGAATAAAAGGCAATTCTTATAAAATGCTAGCGACAGCACTAACTGCTCACCAACTGGATGTTTTTACCTACGATAAACGCCTTATTGCGCAAATGAAAGCCAATCAAATCAAAGAAGAAGATGGACGCTTCGAAGATGGCGTAGCTGACTTAGCTTTGATTGTTGATTATTTTGCTTCTCAGTATTCCCGTATCACCTTAGTGGGGCATAGCGAGGGTGCTTTACTAGCTAATCTACTAGCAAACAAGTCTGCCAAAGTCACAAAATTCGTCTCCTTACAAGGACCAGGGACAACTGCTGATCAAATCATTTATGATCAAATCACGCAACAATTCCCCGCTTTAGGGACCAAAATAATTGAAATCAATGCGGCCTTAAAAAAAGGGCAAACGGTAGAAAATATTCCTCCTATGCTTCAGGCTTTATATCGTCCTAGTGTACAACCTTATCTAATTTCATGGATACAATATGACCCTAGTGTCGAAATAGCGAAAATAAAACAACCCGTCCTGATTATTGATGGAGATAAAGATCTACAAGTTCCTGTCAAACAAGGAGACTTATTGAGCCAAGCGAATCCCAAGGCTAAACGCGCTACTTTAAAAAATATGAATCACGTCTTAAAACAAATAGAGAAAGACGAAGATAATATGAAAAGCTATGGAGATCCTTCTTTTCCACTACATCCCGAACTTGTTTCAACCCTTGTTTCTTTTATTCTAACGCCTTAATATAAGCTTATGTCAGACAGTCTCTTTCCTTACTTTTTTTACCTGTTATCTACATTTTTGTTGGATTACTTACGCCAAAATGTAAACATATTGGTCCAGTGGGGTATCGCACACCGCGCAGCATGAAAAATCAAAAAAATTGGGATTTTGCTCAAAAATTAAGTGGTAAATATATGCTGATCTTGGGCAGTGTTATACTCCTTGTCAATGTACTATTTTACTTTGCTATTTTTCCTCTGGCTCATTTTCAACTATGGAATATGATTGCTATTACTGGAGGTACACTGCTCGTAATTGCCTATACTGAACTGCGCTTATATCAATTCGAAAAAAACAAGTCGCACTAAACGACAAGGAGTGCCATTTCGCGTAACTGTTGTACGGGCTTGGAATACCAAAAGGGTTCAAAATCCGTAGAACAAGTAGTTTCAAAACTATTTTTCATCTCTTGGTAGGTCTTGGTTTGCGTGGTACTTCCCTTTAATTCTTCGATAAAAGCGGCAAACCAGTCTCCTTCTTCTCGATTCAGACTAACCGTAAGCGTATCATTCTTAGTGTAAAAGATGAGGTTGACCATCTCAAAAACATTTCCTTTTTTCTTTTTCTCGAAATACTCTTTATATGGATACGTCCCCAACCAAATAATTTTTTGATTTCCTCTGTACGTAGGCAAAAGCTCACTTTCCAAGCAAGTCGCAATATAATCAGGTGGAATGGATGTACGGGGTACTTTGAAGTCAAACCATTCATTCAGCGGCCAATCCAAACACATGCCATGCATATAGTTAAACAAGGATTTCTTTAAGCCAAAGGAAAACTTATCGTGAATGGCTCCATTCATTTCTACGTGGGGCACATCATTATTGGCAAAAGCACTGTCTTCTGTTTTTTGTGCAATGACTTTATATTCTTCTGGATTCATTCCTACGGGAGAATGGGCTGTCATCGCAAATTGATGCCAAAAGCCCGATTGCATAATCCCAGCTTCAAACAACTGACGAACCATTTCCAAACTGTCGATGGTTTCTTGTGCTGTTTGTGTTGGAAATCCATACATCAAATAGGCGTGTACGAGAATACCAGCTTCGGTAAAATTTCGATTCACCCGTGCCACTTGTTCAACGGTTACTCCTTTTTCAATGAGTTTCAACAAGCGATCAGACGCCACCTCCAGTCCACCCGAGACCGCAATACAGCCCGAAGCCTTTAACAAAAAACACAAATCACGCGTAAAGCTCTTCTCAAAGCGGATATTGGTCCACCAGGATACCGTAATTTTTCTTCGGATAATTTCCAACGCCACTTCACGCATCAAAGCAGGTGGTGCTGCTTCATCAACAAAGTGGAATCCCGTTTCGCCTGTTTGTTCAATTAACGTCTCCATGCGATCGACAATTAACTTGGCCGCAACAGGTTCGTATATTTTAATATAATCTAAACTGATATCACAAAACGTACATTTTCCCCAATAGCATCCATGTGCCATGGTTAACTTATTCCAACGCCCATCGCTCCACATGCGATGCATCGGATTGACAACCTCAATGACAGAAATATAATCATTGAGTTTGAGATCGGAATAATCAGGTGTTCCCACTTCCGCTTGTTTATAATCGCGTTTTAATGGGTTATTGATGTAGAGCACCTCATTATCTTGACAGATAAATGTGCGTTTCAATTCCGCTTGATCGATTTTTCCCTCTACGTGTAGGATTAAGTTTTCTAATGGAGCTTCACCATCATCCAACGTAATAAAATCAAAAAATTCAAATACACGTGCGTCAGATAACGAACGGAGTTCGGTATTGGGGTATCCCCCTCCCATGGTAATTTTTATTTCGGGATGGTTTTGCTTGATCCATTGGGCGCAACGAAAGGCGCTATAGAGATTCCCTGGAAAAGGAACTGAAAACCCTACAATTTTTGGGTTAGATTCCTGCACTAAAGGGGCTAAAAGCTCTAACGTTAATTCATCAATAAACGTTAAGGGTTGCTGTAGGGAGTGATATAGTTCGTCAAATGTATGCGCTGATCTTCCCAATCGCTCTGCATAACGACTAAAACCAAAATGTGGATCAATTGTATCGACAATAAGATCGGCGATATCTTCTAAATACAAAGTAGCCAAATGCTTGGCTTGATCCTGAATCCCCATGGATCCAAATGCCCATTCCAATTCTTCTAACTGATCGAATCGGGAAGCACGGGGTAAAAAATCTTCTTTTATAATCGTATGTGCAAATGTGGGATTTTTCCCCTGTAAAAATTTAATTACCGCCTCAATTGTAGCAATATACTCCGATTCCAAAGCCAACATGCGATGCGTATTTCCATTAACCTCTTCCACAACGGAGTGAATATGATCAAACAAGCGTGTCATGCCCTTTTTGCTAAAAAGCTTCAAAATCACTTCTATTCCCAAATCACTATGGTGACTAGAAATGTTTAGTGTATTCAAGAATCCCTTGATATACGCTGTCGCCGGATACGGTGTATTCAGTTGTGTAAAAGGTGGTGTAATTAAAGTAATGGTTGTTTGCACAGTACAAAATTTGAAGAACAAAATTACCTACAATTTTTCACACTAGATAATATTTTATTTTTTTCTATTCTCACTCATTATTTTAAGTTAAATTTAACTTATATTTACAATTCAATAACTTAAAAAAAATAGTCTTATGAAGAATTTTTATCTATTAGTACTATTAATATTTTCAAATTTAATATATTCTCAAAGAATAAATCCAGAGGATGTTATCCTAATTTGTTCAAATCAAGAAATCGTAGGAGAAACACCTCAAAACACGATTTACAACGACTTATTAACGGGTTGTAGCGGTCCATTCTCTCCTTTGACGAGTTCACTTGCTTTGTTTTTTGTCGAAATAGAATCTGGGAGTACCTTTACTTTCACCATCAGTCCACAAGGTCCTATTGATTACGATTTTGCTTCTTGGCAAAATCCCGATTTTACGAATTTAGGTTTATCTGACCGAGGATCTCAAAATGATGGAGTAAACACTCGTTTATACGATATTGGGCTATCGCTAACCGAAACCATGACATGCGAAGCACCAGGTGTACAGCCAGGAACTGGCGCAGCCACTGTACCTGGTTTTGTACGTTATTACGATGTGCAGCCGGGAGATGGAATTTTAATTGCTATCAACCGCTGGTCACCAGAAGATGCAGGTTTTACTCTTTCATTTGGAGGAGATGCTGTATTAAACTGTGATATCTTAGGGAAAACGTATGAAAAATGTGATTTGGATCACGACAAAAAAGAAGCTTTTGATTTACAACTCATTAGAGATGAAATCAATAATATCAACAATACCTTTATCATTGATTTTTTTGAGTCTATTACCGATGCAAGAGATATCAATGCTACAAATAGTTTACCTTCTCCTTATGTTGTAAGTGTAGAGGATCACACAAAGAAAATTTACGCCCGATTTAAAAGAAGCAATGGGCTCTATGTAAAAACAATAGAAATTACCCTAATTGCCAACGAACAACCTAAAGTACCGGAAGAAGCGTTAAAAGATGCGTTGTGTTATCAAGAAATTAAAGAGGGTAAAAAAGTAGCTACTTTCGATTTAACGAAGTTTGAGGAGCAACTATCAGAAGGACATATCAATCCCATTACATTTACCTATTTAGAACCCGTGGGTGATGCAATGCGACCAATAACCAATCCTACGGCCTTTATAACTAGTGGGCAAAAAATCGTTATTCACATGGATATCAATGACAAATGTTCTGCTGAAACAACACTAACCTTAACAGTCAATGATTTGGGAATCGAACCGATTTCGCTTACTTATTCTGAGCTTTGTGGAATCGAAACCGCAACGGGAATTCAATACAATCTGAATCAAACCATTCCTTTTTTATTGCAAAATAAAGATAAAGAAAAATTTAATTTACAGTTTTTCACCAGTCGTCAAGAGGCAGAAAACGAGAGCAATGAAATTGAAGATCCAACAAAACACCTGGTTCCTTATGATCAAGTGCAAACCATTACGGTGAAGATCAGCGACGATAACACCTGTTTTACTTTTTCCGAGATTACCTTAAACGCTATGCCGAGATTTAGAATAGAAAATCAAATAAGCACTACGTGTACTCCTTATCCATTGCCTAATTTGCCAGAGGGGTATTCCTACTATTTAAAAGCAAATGCAGAAGGAGAAACATTGGAAGGTAATAATCCAGACCATATATACTATGGACCAAAAACAATATACATTCACGCCAAAAAAGAATATGATTTACCGGCATTAAACGATTGTACATTTGAAGACAGCTTTACCATTACAACAGAAGGTTGTATCATTCCCAAGGGAATTTCACCTAATGGCGATGGGAAAAATGATTTCTGGGATTTAACACCTTATGGCGTACTCAACTTGAAGATTTTCAATCGCTACGGAGTTGAAGTATACACAAAAAAAGGAGGATACAAAAACGAATGGTATGGACAATCCAATGGCAATAGCAAATTACCAAGCGGTACCTACTGGTATTACTTCGAAGGACTTACTGGCGTTTATACCGGATGGATTGAATTAATCTATTAATATTTGAAATAAAACCGTATTTTTACTATACTTAAAAAGTTTTACTATGCTTTAGTAAAACTTTTTTTTTAAAACAAACTTTCTAATTGACCTTGTGTCTTATGCATATACCTACTATTACATTTCAAAATTCGGGTTACTTTTCCAAGTTGATGGTAGACTACCTCAACCAAGAAGAACACATCAAACCTTTATATCAACATTTTCCAACGTTGGAGAATTTTAAACTTCAACTCCAAGCCAAGCAAAACCATTTTTCTAAAGAAAAGCGCCTTGTGCTACACGATGCGTTACTAGAACAATATAAAACGTTTTCCCCTTCTGCTGCAACACTACAAAACATAGCACTTTTACAAGAGGAAAATACATTTACTATTACAACAGGACACCAACTAAACTTGTTCACAGGTCCGTTGTATTTCTTGTATAAAATTGTTTCGACTATTAACTTAACCGTTCAATTAAAACAACAATATCCTGACTATAACTTTGTTCCTGTGTATTGGATGGCCACAGAAGACCACGATTTTGAAGAAATTAATCACTTTTATTTCCAAGATAAAAAAATCTGTTGGGATCAAGAAAGCAAAGGTCCTGTAGGCCGATTGAGTACCGCTACTTTAGACAAGGTCTTTGACGTATTTAAAGGACAATTAAACGCGGGAACGAATGCTAAGAAGTTAAAAGAACTATTCGAATCCAGCTATTTACAACACGACAACCTAGCTGATGCTACTCGTTATTTAGCTAATACGTTATTTGAAACCCATGGATTGGTTATCGTAGATGGAGATCACTGTCAATTAAAAAAAGTATTTGCCCCTGCTGTACAACAAGAGTTACTACAGCAAAGCGCCATACGAGAAGTAGAAAAAACCTATGGTATTCTACAAGATTACTTTATACAAGTAACACCGCGTGATATCAATTTATTTTATATTCAAGATGGCCTTCGCGAGCGAATTATCTGGGAAGACAATCAGTATAGGATCAATAATACCAAACTTTCGTTCACCAAAGAAGAAATTCTCTTGGAACTGGAAAATCACCCGGAGCGATTCAGTCCCAATGTTATTTTACGTCCTCTTTATCAAGAGACCATCTTGCCTAATTTATGTTATATTGGTGGTGGCGGTGAATTAGCGTATTGGTTGCAATTAAAACCAGTTTTTGATTTGCATCAGGTCGATTTTCCTATGCTGTTATTACGAAATTCTGTTTTACTTGTCACTGAAAAACAAGTAAAAAAAATGGAAAAATTACAGCTCTCATGGGCTGATATGTTCACCTCTGCTGAAACCTTGCTCAACATCAAGTCAGCGGCCTTATCTGATGTTACTTTTGACTTTGAAAATCAACGCCAACGCTTACAGCAACAATTTGATGCATTGAGAATACTTGCTAAAAAAACCGATGCTTCTTTTATTGGTGCCGTAAATGCTCAAGAGAAAAAACAGCTCAAAGGACTGGATCACTTAGAAAAGCGCTTGCAAAAAGCAGAAAAGAGAAAAAATAAGGAAACCCTCGATCGAATCCTATCGATTCAACTGGAATTGTTTCCTAAGCATAGCCTACAAGAACGCTATTACAACTTCGCTCAATTCTATCAAGAGACAGGCGACACCTTATTGCAAAAGCTATTTGATCAATTAAAACCTTTATCACACGATTTCGATATCATCGAACTATAAAAAAACGCAAAGCTTAAAGCTTTGCGTTTTTTGTTGGTACCCACTTTGGGTCCCTATTTTTTAGTATAGCCCATTCCTCTAGAAGTTGGCCATACTTCTTTAAAACCGTATTGTTCATACAACCGATACGCTTCACCATCGGCAATTAAATTAACATAACAAGAATCAGGAATATTCGCTTGAATATACGCATCTAACTTACTCATAATTAACTTGCCTAATCCCTTTTTTTGATGAGCTGGTAAGACGCAAATATCCACAACTTGACAGTGACAAGCACCATCGCCTACTAGACGTCCCATGCCTATAATTTCATTGTTATTCCCTACATCTAACACAACAACACAACAAAGGGAATTTCGCAATCCAAGGACTGCTGCTTCTTGTGTTTTGGGAGATAATCCCGACTGTACACGTAAGGTACAATAGGTTTCTACGTCAGGGGTTTGGTATATTACTTGGTAATTCATTTTTTTGTGCGGTTTGTTATTTGCTCTTTGTGCAGTTTGTTATTTGCTCTTTGCGCGGTTTGCTCTTTGCGCGGCTTGTTATTTGCTCTTTGCGCGGCTTGTTAACCGTAAACTGATAACCGTAAACCAAAAAGGAACCAGATGGTTCCTTTTGTTAGCTCTGTGCTATATCTTCTAAATGTTCTTCTTTTAAGGTCAATTTCACTTTTTCAACTGAGTTTCGATACATATTCATCACTTCACCCGTATAGTGTTCTAAATCGACGATATCGCCTTCTTTAAGCTCTTGATCAGGACAAACTTCGCTGATTAAGCCTGCTAATGTATCATAATGTTCACTCTCTTCAAATCGGAAAGGCAACCAGCGATTGATATCTGAAATATTAGAGTGAGCATCGACCATGTATACGCCTTCTTCAACAGCTACAACAATCGGTTCTTCGTTGTCATATTCATCTTGAATTTCGCCTACTAATTCTTCAAGGATATCTTCCATGGTAACAATACCTGTAAACTCCCCAACTTCATTGGTTGCAATGGCCATTTGAAGGTGTTTTGCCTGAAACTGTTTTAATACATTCTTAATCAAGGCATTTTCAGAAATATAAATTGGTTCACGCATTAAAGAAGCTAGAGAAACATCCTCTTTTTCTTTAATAATCGCTTTCATCAAGTCTTTTGTATAAATTACACCTTTGATATCATCTAAAGAGTCATCGTAAACAGGAAAACGAGAATATCCTTCTGTAATGGCGTAATCAATAGCATCTTTTACGCTTGTATTAATTTCAATCGCTGAAACATTTTTACGCAGCATTTGAATATTGTTTACGCGTCTATCGTCAAACTCGAAAACATTTTGAATTAACAGGCGTTCTGTTTCTTCAATCGCACCACCGGCTTGACTTTCGGTGATAATCATTTTTAATTCTTCTTCTGTGTGGATATCTGCACCATGTACAGGGGTAATACCAAACATGCGCAAGATTCCATTTGCCAACCCGTTCATCAACCAAATAATCGGTCTAAACACAAAGTAAAATACGCGCAAAGGCAAGGCAATGGAGAACGTTGTTTTTGTTGGGAAATGAATGGCAATCGATTTAGGGGCCAATTCTCCAAACACAATGTGTAAAATAGTAATGATCGCAAATGCGATAGGGAAAGATACACTTTTAGCTACTGAATACCATTCTGGTCCGGTCATACCGAATAACTCAAATACCTTCATGATAACAGGAGTCAATGAACTTTCTCCAACCCATCCTAATCCTAGTGAAGCTAAAGTAATACCTAATTGAGTTGCTGCTAAATAAGCATCTAGGTTTGCCACGATATTTTTTGCAACTCCTGCTACTTTAGAATTTAATTCTTGGTGTACTTCAATCTGTGAAGTTCTTACTTTAACGATGGCAAATTCTGCTGCAACGAAAAATCCATTTAGGAATACTAAGAATAAGGTAAGCAATAACTTACCGACTGAAATTTCTTCTGGTACAATACTAACGTTAGCTAATATTGTCGTGATCTGGGGGTATGTGTCCATTTTACAAATTCAAAAGGTCCTGGTTAAACTTTTTAAGGACCTATAAGGCGAAGTTTTAGTTTCATCGCCAATTCCTATCAAAATTAATAATTATTTTGATATAATATCAAGGTTAGCACTCGTTTTTTTTGCAACGAGCAATTAACTAGGTATCAAGGGAGTAAACAAGTCTCCTTTCGCATTCGGTCCAGGAGTACTTGTACTTCTAAATCTATTAGTATCACATTGATTTTGCATCAAAATGAAAAGGTAGCATATTAATTAGGGAAGGCGAATAGCATACAATTCCTTCAGCTCCCATAAAAAACAACTCTATGGGCTGTGCTTGTTTCACTTCATACTCTAAAATACTCTGTCTGCATGCCCCACAAGGAGGGATCGGATGATCGGTTACTTTTAGGTCTGAAGTTGCCGAAATGGCTATTTTTAAGATTCTCTTACCTGGATGTAGAGCTCCTGCTTGAAAAATCGCAGTACGCTCTGCACATAAACCTGAGGGAAAAGCGGCATTTTCTTGATTTGAGCCTAACACAACTGTTCCATCTTCTAAAAGCAATGCAGCACCTACTCGAAATTGTGAATAAGGAGCATAGGCATTTTTTCTAATTTCAACCGCTTGTTGCATTAGCACTTGGTCTTGTTGTTCCAAAGCTGCTAGAGATTCATACTCAATAAAGGTTGTTGTAACTTCTATTTTCTTCATAACTCAAACAATTAGAGATAAAAAATCCAAACTCGTTTTTAGTTTAACGGTTTGGATTTAGTTACAAATATAATACTTTTCTATTTATCCTTTGTGATAGGTCTTTCTTCCTAAGTCGATACTCAATGAAAAACGCAGCGTATTTTCAAGTGGGTTCGTTACTTTCGACGTAGAGAATAGGTAAGATAGATCAACTGTAATAGCGCTATATTTAAATCCAGCCCCTAAAGTTGCATACTGTCTAGCTCCTTTATCTTTATTCTCGTTGAAATATCCTGCACGAAAAGCGAATACATTATCATACCAATATTCTGCTCCAAATGACCATGCAATTTCCTTCATTTCCTCACTAAAACCTCCTGGTGCATCACCAAAAGATTTGAATATGCCTTTGAACCAACCAGTATCATTGTACTTATCTCTTGCTTCTGTATTCGTTCTATAATCACTAGGAGGTGTTGGCACTAACAGCTTATTAAATTCAGTTGTTAATGTTAGCGTATTGTAATCATCTAATATAAAATCAAATCCTGCACCAAGTTTTAAATTGGCTGGTAAGAAATCTCCAGTAGGCCTGTCACTATAGCTAATTTTAGGACCTAAGTTTTGCAAGTTAAATCCAAATCTCCAACGACCATCAAAATCAGCAAAAGACATGCGATCTGATTGATAGAATCCCGAGATATCCACCGCAAAAGTACTTGCGCTTGATGCATCTCCATCGCCTGTTTCTGGATATTTTAAACTCGAATTGATAAAACGCCCCGTTACGGCTCCTGAAAAATTCTCACTTAATTTCAAGGCATAAGAAGCGTCAATAGCAAACTCATTGGGTTTTCGTGTATAGTTATTACCAGGATTTCCATCTGTAAACGTCACTTCTCCCATTCCAAAATAGCGAAATCCTACCGCAAAAGCACTTCTTTCATTGTATTTGTTGTAGTAGTTCAATTGACCTAATGACATATCACTTGCCAATTTTGCCATATAAGGGGTATAACTCAGCGCTATCCCTTGATCCTTCTTAGCAAAAGCGTATTTTGAAGCATTGTGTTGTTGTGAAAAAACATCTGATGAAGTAGCAACTCCCATATCGGCCATACCTGCTGCTCTAGCATCCGCTGTAATGGTTAGAAAGGGAACTCCTGTTGTAATCGGATGCATTTCTGTTTGTGCATACAAGGCAGATCCACCTAGTACTGATAAAACGAATGCTGTTATATTTTTCATCCAGTAATGTGTGTTAATATTGTACAAATATAATTGTTTTCTAAAGTATAACTAATTTTTCTATTTTCTCGACTTTTTTTCCTGTCTGCGTAGAACGTACGGTCATGCGGTAGATATAAACCCCTTTTCCGATTCGATCGCCAAAGTCATCGCGTCCATCCCATTGAATCTCGCGGCTTAAATTTCCTTCTGTCACAACCTGTTGGTTAATTGTTTTTACAATTCTCCCCGCAATTGTCATGATTTGAACCTGTACATCCAAAGGTTCTAATGGTCGGTTATGGGTAAACCAGAACTCTGTATAGCTAACAAATGGATTGGGATAATTGAGGACATGTTCAATTTTTAAGGCTTCATCCTGTTTAACCAAAAACTGTATTTCATTGGTAGATAAATTATTGTAAACATCCCATACCTTAAATTGAATCGTATGTATTCCTGGTTCTAGATCTTTTAACTGATAGGTTACTTTTCCCTTTCTGAAATTGTCGACTTCTGTCTCGTAATAATCATTGAGTACCACAGCCTGTTCTTCTTTGTCATCGACAACAATAACGATATCATGTCCAATCCCACTAGCGGTATTTATACCACTCTCATCTTCAACAAACGCAAGAAATATTGGATTATTGTCCGTTAATCCACCTGAAACGAAAGATTCATTGTCCATATAAAGCTTTGCTAAAGGTGGAGTAGTGTCTTTTGGTGCATTTTCATTCAATCCGCCGATCACCAATTCATCATTACTTCCCGTGTATTCTATCTCATTATTTGCCGAATAAAAGCTCACTTTGCCTTTGCCTTCATTCAAGCGAATATCTTTAGGCATAATAAAATCAAAGGAAAAAGCGCCATTTTTGACACTGGCATTCCCTCGAAACACCACTTCTCCTAGTGTTTGAAAATCCATTAAAAGCGTTCCTTCACTTGTTGCTACATTGTCATTCCCCAAGGTCTTTTTATCCAGATACTTATCAAATACCTCAACAGCTAAACTTCCCGTAAACGAATCGACTACGTTGTCTTGTTCATCTTGTACCTCGCCTTTCATCTGTACATAATCCAAGGCTTTGACTGGTTGCTGCTCTGTTTGTTGTACCTCTTCCTCATTTACCTTAGACAGTACGACCTTTAATTGAGGAAGAGCGAGTTTTAATGCAGGATCTCCAATAAAAGACACTACATTTTTATCTCTATTCGTGTATTGATTCTTGGTGTGTCTCAGGGCATCCGCTACAGAATAAGTAGTTGAATTCTCAAAAAATAAATCCGTAAACGTGCGGTTTAACAATCGTCCAATATCGATACCAATCTCTCGCGTTGTCCCCACCAAGGCGATCGCTCCTCCTTTATTATTCTTATAAAGTACCTCTCCTCCACTCATATAATTAGGATCATCAAAGCGACTAAACTCACAGGTAATAATTGAAAATACTGGATATTTGTTTTCATTGGTTAATTTGCGTGCATCTTCAATAGTAAATACGCGCTCTTGTGAAAGTCCATCTTCTCCTCCATGTCCTAAATAATTGACAAATAGCGCTCCTTTTTCAATAGCCTCTAGGAAATCCATACGCGCTTGCGGATAGCGATTCCCTCCTGCAGCTGTTTCTTGTACATAAGCATCCAAGTAGATTTTCTTTGCATTAAAAAAAGGATGGTTGGCGACAATGCGTTTGACAATTGTATCCGTTTCAACTTGCAAGACATAATCCGTTTCTTTATCCACATCATCCGCCATTGCAATTAAATTATTTTTCCAGCGCCCTTTTGCCTCTTCTCCATAATAAGCCCTTATTTTTTGTACTGCTTGATTGGCCTCATCTAAATTGCTGACCAACATTCTTCCTACAGTCACGTCAATTCCAAAAGCTAAATTGTACATATCGCCTTCACCTTCATCCAACAACCCATAAAAATCATCCGACATAAAAGTGGTATACATCGAAAAATTTGCATTGCTATTTTGAGCTTTTTTGTTTTTATTCATCCCATAGTGCAAGGGAACAATGTTTGTATTTTGCTCCACGCGTTGCTTGTAGTCATACGATCCCGTTCCTACTATATTAAGGTATTTTAGCTCACTGCCTTTTTGTTGCATCACATCCGAAACATAACGAACAAAATTTCGAATAGCTGTTCCGTCTTGTTGCCCTGACGAAAACTCATTGTAAATCTGTTCTACTGGTACAACCAAGGGATTTAACTTGCTGTATTGACGGTGAAACTGCGCCAATTGTTGCGCTGCTGGTACCAAAGCTTCATTTGTAATAAGGAGATAATCTATCGCTGCTTGAGCATGTACAATTCCTTTGAGGTCCTGATTGCGCACGCGACTAGCATTGACCATTTTCGGAAGGTAATAATCAGATGGTATTTCAACTTGAAAGTATTGTGTCGTTCCCCCTTGCGTTTTAAAGCTAAATTGAGGTTGATTATTTACCGAAACGACGCGAATAGCACCTGGATCTGTTACCTCCCAAATTCTATTTACTGCGTCAGTTTGAGTCAAGCTCCAACGCACTACACCATCCACAGTTCTTGTTTTGGCATTGGAAAAACGATACTGTTTATTACCTCCAACTAGTGAACCTGTGTATAAAAACTCAAGGTAATCTAAATACCCCATTGAATTGGGAACGCCTCCATTTTGATAGGTTACCGTTACCTCTGCAAAAGGCGAACTCAAATACTCTTCCTTTTCCAAAAAGCTCTCATAAGCCTTGGTTGTCGCACTGCGTATAGGAAAAAAAGAAACTCCCCCTGCGTATCTGCGGTTAATATCAAAAGAAAAAGAAGTATTTCCATAGGAGCTTGAAGCGGTATTCACCCCAAACGTAACAGGTACATTGGTTTTCAAATGCAAGAGTTCTAAGGAAAAACTGCGTTCATTGACCAAACCAAACTCTTCTCCAAACCACTTACGTCCAAGCTTTCCTATATTAACCAAATCTTGTTCATGAAATACACGACCATCAAATTCTGTAATAGTTTCAACCTCTCTTGCACTAGGCTCAACAAAATCTGCTATACGCAACCCTTGCTGTTGTCCATAAGTCAGCAGGTAAATTGCTTCATCCGTATATAAATTTTGATAGGTTAAGCTTTCTTCATTCCATTGATCTACGCCAGTAGCATAAAATAAAATATAATCATCCGCAGCTAGAGTACCCTTAGCTTCCCCATGCACATAAATACTATTTTCTTGCAACTCGACTGGATAATCTGCTTGATTGACGATGGGCAACATACGTCCTCCATGTCCATAAATCTGAATGCTACGCGGATCAACCCCTTGTGGAACTCCTAATTGGCTCAAAAAATTGCGATCCAATTTGTAAATACCTGTTTTAGTTACCCCAAATTTGAACCAATTTCCTTGTCGCAATACGGATTGAGTTGCTCCATTATGACCTCTTACTACGTTTCTACCTTGTACAACTGCAGGAGAATTTGACCGATTTTCGAGCTGATAGGACAAACTTTTTACGCGTTTTAATCGACCATTTTCATATACAATAGGAGAAAAATAGACTAAACTTTGGGGTTTATTATTGATATAAATTGTTTTTACTTGGATATTTAATTCCTCCTGATACAAGTTTTTCTTCTCATTGGAGAGCAAATTACCATCTAAATCTTCGTATGAAACTTGAACAATTCGTGCATTATTTTTAAAATTTGCCGAATTATTTGTTTCCATAACCGAGTAAATTAACTTATTATTAACATTTTCAAATGTTAAATTTTTATCTATTTTGGCCACATCAAAATCGGAAGTAGACAACGCGCGTTCAACTAATTTATTATCCCACTTCAACTCCAATCGTTTAGTTTGAGAAAAAAGTGTAAAGCAAGTAAGAATCAGTAGTGTATTAATAATTATTTTCATATATATTTGCATGAGGAAGAATTGTTCCTAGGCAAAAATAATTATTTTTTCCATACACAATACGCTTCTAAAAAAAGCGTTATTTAAGTGATCATTATTATTTTGAAACATAAAAATTAAGTTTTTTTTAAAATATTCATAGCAAGGATATTGCTAATTAATCGTTAATTCTTATATTGCGTCAAATTATTTACCCGTTTTTAACATGAAGATTAATAGACTTATGACTTTACAACTGCTTGCTGGCCTACTAGCTACAGTTGGTTTAACGAGTTGCAGTAACACAAATAATGGAGTTTCTTCTGCTACTGGTTGGAAAATAAATGATAAAAAAGGAGGCTTTCAGTACAACACTAATTTTGAACAGCAGAATCCTAAGGGTATGGTATCCATTGAAGGGGGTGCTTTTACAATGGGAAGAGTACAAGATGACATCATGGCTGATTGGAACAACAATCCAAAACAACAGTATGTACAATCTTTTTATTTAGATGAAGCTGAAACAACAAACATCGCGTATAACGAATACTTATACTGGTTAAAAAGTGTTTTCCCTCCTACAAATCAAGTGTATGCAGAAATCTACAAAAGCGCATTGCCAGACACAACAGTTTGGAGAAGCGGTTCTGGATTTAATGAAACACTAATTTCCAGCTACCTAAGACATCCTGCTTACGCAAACTACCCTGTAGTTGGTGTAACTTGGTTACAAGCCAATGACTATGCAAAATGGAGAACAGATCGAGTTAATGAATTAACGTTAGAAAGAGCTGGGTACCTGAAAAAAGATGCTAAAATTGTGGAAGCATACGCTGATGCACACTTTAGTACTGAAACCTATTTAGCAAATCCTGAAGCAGTATATGGTGGAAATAGTGACATCGTATACCGTGGAGTAAAAAATAAAGCGAAAGATGGTCAGAAAAACATCTACGCTACAATGAATTACGGTCTTTTCACCGCAGAATACCGTCTACCTACTGAGGCTGAATGGGAATATGCAGCAATCGGAATGGCTGGAACAAGAGAATACAACAACTACCAAGGAAGAAAAACATATCCATGGGAAAATCCTACGAAAAAGAAAGGAAGCAAAGGACGTAACAATACGTTAAAGTCTCAATATGCTAACTTTAAACAAGGTCGTGGTGATTATGGAGGAATTGCTGGTTGGGCTACAGATAATGCTGATATTACAAATGCAGTAAAATCATATGCTCCAAACGATTTCGGTCTATATGACATGGCTGGAAACGTTGCTGAATGGGTAGCTGACGTTTACGATCCACAAATTGACCAAATTGACACCGATTTCAACTTTTTCAAAGGAAACATTTATTACAAAAACCAAATTGGTCCTGATGGAAAACCACAAATCGTAACAGATCAAACAGTACAATTTGACACTTTACCAAATGGACGTTTAAGAGTTCGAAACTTACCTGGACAAGTCGCTCAAGTATCATATGATGCTGAAACGAATGCAGTTAATAGTGAGAATGAAGAGTTAGAAACAGCTACAGCGAAGAAAAAACAAGAAAAAATCGCTAATATTTACAACGATAAGAGTCGTGTAATTAAAGGTGGTTCTTGGAAAGACAGAGCGTACTGGTTAGACCCTGCTACAAGAAGATTCTATCCAGAAGACCAAGCTACTGACTACATCGGATTCCGTTTAGCCATGACAAAAGTGGGGCAAAAACAAGTAATTCGCAAAACGAAAAACTAATATATAACGCTATATTTCTTTTAAAAGTCCTAATTTTTATTAGGACTTTTTTTTTACTTTTGACCTATGAATATACAAGAACTATACAGCTGCTTCACAGAAGCAGACGGCATATCAATTGACACGAGAAATATTACGCCTAACAGTCTTTTTTTCGCTTTAAAAGGCGATAACTTTGACGCCAATGAATTCGCACAAGAGGCACTAAACAAAGGCGCGCGTTATGTAATTATGGACAATCCCAAACTCGTAACGGATCGCGATAAGATGTTTCTTGTTCAAAATACGCTCGTTGCACTCCAACAATTAGCCAATTACCACAGACAACAAATAGGACTTCCTATTATTGCACTAACGGGAAGTAATGGAAAAACAACGACAAAAGAGTTGATCAAATCTGTTTTAAGTCAGAAATACAACGTAAAAGCAACCCAAGGGAACTACAACAACCATATTGGCGTTCCATTAACGCTATTGCAATTTGACGACGAAACGGATATTGGAATCGTTGAAATGGGCGCAAACCACCTCAACGAAATTGCCCTTTTATGTACAATCGCACAACCTGATTACGGCTATATCACCAACTTTGGCAAAGCGCACTTAGAAGGGTTTGGCGGTTTTGAAGGCGTAATTAAAGGCAAAAGTGAACTGTACGATTATTTAGAAGACAACCATAAAATGGCGTTTGTCAATGCCGATGACCCTCGCCAGGATGCCAAAACCATTACGTTTTCTAGGTTTACTTTTGGATCTAAAGATACGGAACCTAACCTAGAAATAAGCTATCTTCCCAATACAGAAGTTGCTAGCATTCATGTTGGGGATCAAGCTATTGTATCCCACTTAACAGGAACATATAACGCAACAAATATGGCAGCAGCTGTAGCCATTGGACACTATTTTGGCGTGAGTTTTACTGAGGCAAATCAGGCCATTCAAAACTATATTCCAACCAACAATCGCTCCCAATGGATTAAACAAGTACCTTTTTCGATCCTTATGGATGCGTATAACGCCAATCCATCCAGCATGGAACTTTCGATTGCTAACTTTGCTCAATTGACCACTTCTACACCTAAAATCTACATTTTAGGCGATATGTTTGAACTGGGAAGGACAAGTGAAAAAGAACACAACAACATCGTTCAACAAGTAGTGGAAACAACACACACCAAAGCATTTTTCATTGGTAAGGAATTTTTCAAAGCACAAGCATCAGTCTCCTCTGAATCCATTGAGTTCTATGAAACTCTTGATGATTTCTTTGCACAATACCCTGCTATGGAAGAATTATTAGCAAATAAAACCGTTTTAATTAAAGGTTCAAGAGGAATGGCTTTGGAAAAAATCGTTTCTTTTTTAAAATAATCAAAGAGGCTGTCTAAAAAGCCTAAAAATAAAACCCCGTCTAAAAAAGGCGGGGTTTTTCCTTGTTTGCCCTTAAAAATAATTACCTTCAAGGTGCATCCAAACAAGAAGAAAGACAGCTATACTGTTGCAATCTGAACGTTTAAAATCGCCTACACTATTACCTGAAGATCGTTTGGCTAAAATTCCTTTAGCCCCTCTTTCATTTTTCCCCTAGCTTTGTACGTTACATGCTTCTTACTTCTTTAAGCGTCAGACCTCGTAGCTAGTTTTACTATTCCACTGGAGACAAAACTAAAAAAGCAGAAAAACAAGGACAATCCCCTCCGTTCTCTTCCCCTTATGGGCCAAATAAGGTGTTTTTTCCTTTCTTTTTCAAATTAAACAATGTCAATCAATTGAATTTCAGCACTTTGATATGGTTTAATGGAGTACTTGTAAAGGGTTTGTTTAGGGTAAGTTAATACCAACAAGGGTTTTAGGCCCTTTTACCAATGTTTCCCCTTACAAACCCCTTACAAACCCTTTACAATCCCCCTTACAATCCTTTTGTAGAATACAACTTTTTTTTACAGCCATTCCTCCGAGTAACAAACCTACTAAAACACAGTATTCCATGTATTTGTCCCTGTATAGCTATCCTCATGGTCCCCTAAAATGGAGGTAAAAATGGCTTCTGCACTTCAGTCATCTGTTTCTGACTCATCTTTCGAATATCCTTCAACTACTTGACTAGGTTTACCCTTAGAAGATGAGAACTGATCCAAATTGAAGTTGGACGAATAACTCTTGCGCCTAATCTAAGAAAATGTCCTGTTTTATATAAAACAAAAGAGAGTGACCTTTTGGGACACCCTCTTTTTTGTTTTACCTTCGCTTCTATAAAAACAAAAAAATGCAAGAAAAAGTTTATCCCAATGCAATTCCCACAGTGGATATTGCCATTATCCGAATCAACCCCGATCAAACACACGAGCTACTCTTAGGCAAAAAAGAACACGAGTCCAAATGGCGTTTCGTGGGCGGTTTTGTCGATGCAGACGATTCTAGCTACGAATCAGCCGCTGTAAGAGAGTTATACGAAGAAACGAACATCGTAGCCACCGAAGAAGAAATCACCTACGCAGGGTCCACTAAAATAGACGATCCGCGCTACCGCAATCACAAAGACAAAATCATTACCCATCTGTACGTCTTAAACCTTGCCAAAACCATAGCGGATATCCAAGCCAAAGACGATATCAAAGCGCTAAAATGGTTTCCTTTAGCTACTTTTTCTAAAGAGGATATTATGGAAGTGCATCATCCAATCGTTACACTTTTCATGAAGTATTTTGAAAAAATATAAAACAAAAAAAGCAACAAAATTATAGTTTTGTTGCTTTTTTATGACTAGAAAGGAATCTACAAAAAAACAATAATCTGATAATAAACACCTAACATAAAAGGTATACTTTATGTATACCCAAAACTAGCAATAGAAGAAATAGCTCTTGAAATGCGATCCTAAAATCACCTCATTTATCTTTATTAGGATGAAGCCATTTTCACCTTTTTATTAAATGTTAACTCACACACGTTTTTCTTTAAAATTAATTTTAACTTGTGCCTGCTATTTTTAAATAAGGTTCAACAATGAATAAAAACCCTCATAAACAATGGGTAGATATATTGCAACAAGAGAAAGGAAAGGTTACCCAAAATGCAAAAACAGGAATGCATCTCCCCCAAAAATCTTATACATTTATTTTCGATACACTAAACAATAAATTGCAGTTTATCAATACTGATTTTACTACAGTAACAGGATATTCCACACAGGAAATGACGACAGAACTTTATCTTCAAAATATGCATCCTGAAGATTTAGAAGGCTTCTTTGAAAAAGAATTACGAGTACAAGACTTTACTAATGATTTAAGAGATCACAAGGTGTTTCGATATAAGTTTGAGTATTGTTATCGAATGCGTAAAGCGGATGGCACTTACTTTACTCTCTTACAAGAATACCAAGCTTTAGAAGTAAATAAAGAGGGATATTGGTCGAAATCTATCGTACGACATACAATGCTAAATAACGATAATGATTCTTATGATGAAACGCATTTTAAAATCTACGATAAAGAACAAGGGGTTTACCTTGATTTAGACAATAAGTTCAATTTGACAAAGAGAGAGCACGAAATTATTCAACTCATAAAAGATGGATTAACTAGCAAAGAAATATCTAATACCCTTAACTTAAGCACGAATACCATCCAAACACACCGAAAAAACATACTGAACAAAACCCAAACACACAGCTTTATTGAATTAATCACAAAACTAAATGTTTTTAAATAATATTGATTATTCCTAAAATCAATAGCAATCCTAGGTTTTTTCCTTATCGTAGTCCAATGTAGTTTTACTGACACTAGCCAATCCAAACAATTAAAAACCAAACACATAAAAATAAAAAAGCGATTTAGAAAAACCGTTCTAAATCGCTTTAAACTTTAACTCTGTGACCGGAATGGGACTCGAACCCATACGTCTTGCGACACCACCCCCTCAAGATGGCGAGTCTACCAATTCCTCCACCCGGCCTTGTGAATGGGTAAATATAATTCTTTTTCTATTTTCTTTCATCAAGAAATCGCTAAAGAATTAAAAAAAGCCATTCGATTAGGAATAGCTTTTGTGACCCGACTGGGGCTCGAACCCAGGACCCCAACATTAAAAGTGTTGTGCTCTACCAACTGAGCTATCGAGTCGTTACTAATGTAACTTGTATGTGCATTTTGTTTATAAAAGAAGTGACCCGACTGGGGCTCGAACCCAGGACCCCAACATTAAAAGTGTTGTGCTCTACCAACTGAGCTATCGAGTCTAATCAATTATAATTTGTATGTCTCTTTATTTTATAAAATAGTGACCCGACTGGGGCTCGAACCCAGGACCCCAACATTAAAAGTGTTGTGCTCTACCAACTGAGCTATCGAGTCATTGCAATTCATAGAACTGCGATGTATTTTATAAAACTTTAAGTGACCCGACTGGGGCTCGAACCCAGGACCCCAACATTAAAAGTGTTGTGCTCTACCAACTGAGCTATCGAGTCAT